>NZ_JAMYUW010000036.1:0-71035 GCF_040323315.1 Mesorhizobium sp. M0047
CAAGCGCAAGCGCCTCAAAGCCCTCATGAACCCGACCTACCGCCAAGCCGTCCTTGCAGGTTAACGATTCATGATTTCGCCCTGTCAGAGACAGCCCTTGCGGTTGACTTGGCCAAAACCTTCCGATTTACACCGGACCAGCAAAACTCCCGACAGCGCGGACCATTTTCCCATGCTTGAAAAGACCTACGACGCCAAAACCGTCGAGCCGAAGATCGCCAAAGTCTGGGAAGAGGCCGACGCGTTTCGCGCCGGTGCCGGGGCCGAGGAGGGGGCGGAAGCCTTCACCATCGTCATCCCGCCGCCGAACGTCACCGGTTCGCTTCATATGGGGCACGCGCTTAACAACACGCTGCAGGACGTATTGGTGCGCTTCGAGCGAATGCGCGGCAAGAACGTCTTGTGGCAGCCGGGCATGGACCATGCCGGCATCGCCACACAGATGGTGGTCGAGCGCCAGCTTATGGAAAAGCAGATCCACCGCCGCGACCTGACCCGCGAGCAGTTCATCGAGAAAGTGTGGGAGTGGAAGGCCGAATCCGGTGGCGCGATCTTCAACCAGCTGAAGCGGCTCGGCGCCTCCGCCGACTGGTCACGCAAACGCTTCACCATGGACGAGGGCCTGTCCAAGGCAGTGCTCGAAGTGTTCGTCACGCTCTACAAGGAAGGCCTGATCTACAAGGACAAGCGTCTTGTGAACTGGGACCCGAAGCTGCTGACCGCGATCTCTGATCTCGAGGTCGAGCAGCAGGAGGTCAACGGCAATCTCTGGCATTTCCGCTACCCCATAGAGGGCCACGCCTTCGACCCGGAAAACCCAAAAACCTTCATCACCGTGGCGACGACGCGCCCCGAGACGATGCTGGGCGATACGGCCGTTGCCGTGCACCCCGACGATGAGCGTTTCCGGCACCTGGTCGGCAAGAAAATCGTTCTGCCGATCGTCGGCCGCAAGATTCCCGTGGTGGCGGATGAATATTCCGACCCTGAGAAGGGCTCCGGGGCGGTCAAGATCACGCCGGCGCACGACTTCAACGACTTCGAGGTCGGCAAGCGTCACAAGCTGCCGGCGATCAACATCCTGACCACCGCGGCGACGGTAAGCCTCAAGGACAATGAGGATTTTCTTGCCGGTCTCGAGGTGACGCCGGAGCGCCAGGCGGTCTGGGATGAACTCGATGGGCTCGACCGCTTCGTCGCGCGCAAGAAGATAGTCGAGCTGATGGAAGAGGGTGGCTTCCTCGAAAAGGTCGAGCCGCATCGCCACGCCGTACCGCATGGCGACCGCGGCGGCGTGCCGATCGAGCCGTTCCTGACCGAGCAATGGTATGCCAACGCGGCGGAGCTGGCCAAACCGGCGATCGCATCGGTGCGCGAGGGCCGCACGAACTTCGTACCGAAGAACTGGGAGAAGACTTATTTCGACTGGATGGAGAACATCCAGCCCTGGTGCATCTCGCGCCAGCTCTGGTGGGGTCACCAGATCCCGGCGTGGTACGGGCCGGACGGACGGGTCTTCGTCGAGAAGACCGAAGAAGAGGCGCTGGGCGCGGCGATCGAATATTATCTGGCGCTAGAAGGGCCGTGGAAGGCCTGGGTAGAGGACAAGCTCGAGAATTTCCAGCCAGGCGAGATCCTGACCCGCGACGAGGATGTGCTCGACACCTGGTTCTCGTCGGCGCTGTGGCCGTTCTCGACCTTGGGATGGCCGGACGAGACGCCCGAGCTGAGCACCTACTACCAGACCGACGTGCTGGTGACCGGCTTCGACATCATCTTCTTCTGGGTCGCCCGCATGATGATGATGGGCCTGCACTTCATGGACGAGGAGCCTTTCCACACCGTCTATGTCCATGCGCTGGTCCGCGACAAGAACGGGCAGAAGATGTCGAAGTCGAAAGGCAACGTCATCGACCCGCTCGACCTCATCGACGAATACGGCGCCGATGCCCTGCGCTTCACCCTGACAGTGATGGCGGCCCAAGGCCGCGACGTGAAGCTCGACCCGGCGCGCATCGCCGGCTATCGCAACTTCGGCACCAAGCTGTGGAACGCGACGCGTTTTGCCGAGATGAACGAGGTTGCGCGCGATGACGATTTCTGGCTGAACGACGCCAAGCTGGCGGTCAACCGCTGGATCCTGACCGAGCTGACGCGCGCAGCGCGCGAGATCACCGATGGCATCACCTCATACCGCTTCAACGAGGCGGCGGGTGCCGCCTACCGCTTCGTCTGGAACCTGTTCTGCGACTGGTACCTGGAACTGCTGAAGCCGGTGTTCATGGGCACTGACGAGGCGGCCAAGGCCGAAAGCCGCGCTTGCGTCGCTTTCGTGCTGGACGAGATCTACAAGCTGCTGCATCCGATGATGCCGTTCATGACCGAGGAGCTGTGGGCGCAGACCGCTGGCGAAGGCAAGGAACGCGCGTCGCTGCTTTGCCATGCTGCATGGCCGTCGCCGGACTTCGAAGATGCGGATGCTGCCGCCGATATCAACTGGCTGGTCGACCTCGTTTCCGGCATCCGCTCCGTGCGCTCGGAAATGAACGTGCCGCCGGCTGCCATTGCACCGCTGGTGGTGGTCGGTGCCAACAATGTGACGCGCGAACGGCTTGTCCGCGAGGACTCGGCGATCAAGCGGCTGGCACGCGTCGGCGACATCTCGCTGGCCGATGTCGCTCCAAAGGGCTCGGCGCAGATCGTGCTCAACGAGGCGACGATCTGCTTGCCGCTCGGCAGCCTGATCGATCTTGTCGCGGAGGCGGCACGGCTGCGGAAGGAACTAGCCAAGGTGACCGAGGAAATCGCGCGCCTGCACAAGAAGCTGTCGAACGAAAGGTTCGTCGCCAGCGCGCCGGCAGAGATCGTCGAAGCCGAGCGCGAAAAGCTGGCCGAATACCGCGACGCACAGGAGAAGCTTTCGGTCGCGTTGACCAGGGTTCGCGACGCCGGTTGAGGGCGGGATTCGCGAGATTTTAGCGCCCTCTAAAACGACAGTTTCTTGCCGCGAAAATAGACATTCCGTTGCGTTAATGTTGACGTAAACGGAAGTTTTAGCCCCATTGTTGCCATAATGTAACAATGGGGCCGGATACCCGCAAAATGCCCTCTTCTTGGGCCATTTTGGAGAAGTTTCCCCGATTTTGTTGGTTCATTTGCACCCAAATGCCGTGTTTTCGGTGTTGCGGGAAAGACGGAGCTTTGCCGAAAACGCACTCTGATCAACTGTACGTGTACGCTTCTTGAATTCGTTGTTGCACCGTTAACCTGAATTGGTTCTAGCTTGATGCACGGTTATTCGGGGGAGGACATCCATGAACAATTTGCGTCTGAAAGCACTGCTGGGGGCAGGGTGTCTTTCCCTGGCGTTGATCGGGACAGCGATGAGTTCAGCGCATGCTGGCGGCCTGGAGCGCGGCGGTTACGACATCGATCTTTTGTTTGACCCTGCGCCGTTCTCTACGGAAGCGGAAGCGACTTACGTGATGCCGGATCGTAAGCTCAAGAATGCGCGCGGTCCTGGCGGGGCCGACCTAGGTTTCGGGACCTCGGCCGATGGGGCCGAGAACTATTGGGTCCCGCGCATCGGCGCGAAGGCCCAAATCGTCCAAGGTGTCGACTGTATGATTGACTACTCGCAGCCTTGGGGTGCGCATGTTGCGCCCGGCGTGTGGAATGGTGCGTTTTCCAACATGGAAACCGACATCAAAAGCGATAACTACGCTGCGACTTGCTCTTACAAAATGGATGCGGGCAAGGGTCAACTCCGCTTTATCGGCGGTGTTTTCTACCAGAAGGTCTACGGTTTCAAGGAAAGCCTGGTGTCACCGCTGGTGCCCGACTTCGGCGGCACCGGTCGCGTCGATCTGACGAGCAACGGCTGGGGCTGGCGCGCCGGCCTTGCCTACGAAATCCCCGACATCGCGTTGCGCGCGAGCCTCGTCTATAATTCGAAAGTTAAGCTCGATAACATTTCGGGCACGCTCGATCTGACAAATGTCGGCAGCGTCGTTCTTCCGATCTACGGCTCAACGCAGTACATGCCGGACGTGGTGGAATTGAAAATGCAGTCGGGCATCGCGCCCGGCTGGCTCGCCTTCGGTTCGATCAAGTGGGTTAACTGGAGCGTGCTGCAGAGTGTGCCGATCTGTCCGGTCGGTGTCCCAAGCGCGTTTTGCTTCACGAACTCGCCAGGCGAAGTAACGTCGCTCGACCTGATGTATCGTGACGGCTGGACGGTCACGGGCGGCATCGGTCATAAGTTCAACGACGAGTGGAGTGCGGCCGGCCAGCTCTCCTGGGATCGCGGCACTTCGCATGGCTACGGCTCGCAGACGGACTCCTGGACGCTGGGGGGCGGTGTCGCTTACACCCCTAAGCCGAATATCGAGGTTCGCTTGGCTGGCGCGGTTGGCGTGCTGACAAGCGGTCATTCCGGTATATTGATTGGGGAGAACGGTAAAGTTGTTGGAGATGACGCCACCTACGACTTCGGCAACGATCTCGTCACAGCGATTTCAGGCGGCCTCAAGATCAAGTTCTAAACCTCTGAAAAGCTGAACGAAAAAGGCCGGGCATCGCTCGGCCTTTTTCGTTGGCAGGTCTGGTCAGGCGTCCAGTTACCCAAGCCGCGTTGCATATAAACAGCACCGCTTTCACCTCGTGCAATTGTGACGTTTCGGCAACACTTTCTGAACAACCCCTGCGCTAAAGGTCAGGCCAAGGAAATTGCCCATTTCCCGCCATAAACCCGGCGCACCTCGATCTTGTCTCGGGACACGCGCCAAAAGGCTCGGCGATGGGGCAGGCCGCATCGCACCCTTTTCAGGGAAGATGTGGGCAAGGAAGAGTATGGACGCCAAAGTCATTTCCAAGGCTAAGCTCCCCAGCCGCCATGTGACCGTCGGTCCGGCGCGGGCGCCGCACCGTTCCTATCTCTACGCAATGGGCTTGTCGGCAGCCGAGATCGCGCAGCCGCTGGTCGGCGTCGCATCCTGCTGGAACGAGGCGGCCCCCTGCAACATCTCGCTGATGCGCCAGGCGCAGGTGGTCAAGAAGGGCGTTGCGGCCGCTAATGGCACGCCGCGCGAATTCTGCACCATCACCGTCACCGATGGCATCGCCATGGGCCACCAGGGCATGAAGTCGTCGCTGGTGTCGCGCGAGGTCATAGCCGATTCCGTCGAACTCACCATGCGCGGCCATTGCTATGACGCGCTGGTTGGGCTGGCCGGCTGCGACAAGTCGCTGCCCGGCATGATGATGGCCATGGTGCGGCTCAACGTGCCGTCGATCTTCATCTATGGCGGTTCGATCCTGCCCGGCAGCTACCGCGGCCGCCCCATCACCGTGCAGGATGTGTTCGAGGCGGTCGGCCAACATTCGGTCGGCAAGATCGATGATGCCGAGCTTCTCGAAATCGAACAGGCGGCCTGTCCGTCGGCTGGCTCCTGTGGCGCCCAGTTCACCGCCAACACCATGGCCACCGTCGCCGAAGCGATCGGCCTAGCGCTGCCCTATTCCTGTGGCGCGCCGGCGCCGTACGAAATGCGCGATCGTTTCAATTTCGCTTCGGGCGAAAAGATCATGGAGTTGATCGCGAAAAATATCCGGCCGCGCGACATCGTCACGCTGAAGGCACTGGAAAATGCGGCGACCGTGGTTTCGGCCACCGGCGGCTCGACCAACGCAGCACTGCATCTGCCGGCGATCGCACACGAGGCCGGCATCAAGTTCGACCTGTTCGACGTGGCGAAGATCTTCGAGAAGACGCCTTACATCGCCGACCTCAAGCCGGGCGGCAAATATGTCGCCAAGGACATGTTCGAGGCCGGCGGTATCCCGCTGTTGATGAAGACATTGCTCGACCACGGCTATCTGCACGGTGACTGCCTGACCGTGACTGGCCGCACTTTGGCCGAAAATATGGAGCACGTTGCCTGGAATGAACACCAGGATGTGGTCCGCCCGGCCAACACACCCATTACCCAAACCGGCGGTGTCGTTGGGTTGAAGGGAAACCTCGCCCCCGAAGGCGCGATCGTCAAAGTCGCCGGCATGTCGGAGCTGAAGTTCTCCGGCCCGGCACGCTGTTTCGATTCGGAAGAGGAATGTTTCGAGGCGGTAACGCATCGCAACTACAGGGAAGGCGAGGTTCTCGTCATTCGCTACGAAGGGCCGCGCGGCGGCCCCGGCATGCGCGAAATGCTGTCGACGACGGCAGCGCTCTATGGCCAGGGCATGGGCGGCAAGGTGGCGCTGATCACCGACGGGCGCTTCTCGGGCGCGACGCGCGGTTTCTGCATCGGCCATGTCGGGCCGGAGGCAGCGGTGGGCGGTCCGATCGGGTTGCTCAGGAATGGCGACGTGATCTCGATCGACGCGGTGAACGGCACGATCGATGTGGCGTTATCCCAAAGCGAACTGGCGGCGAGGGCGAAGACCTGGAAGGCGCGCAAGACCGACTATCAGTCGGGCGCGATATGGAAATATGCACAGACGGTGGGGCCGGCGCGCGATGGCGCGGTGACCCATCCGGGCGGTGCGAAAGAAACACATTGCTATGCGGACATCTGAGTTGTTGAGGTCGTCTGTCTTTTCGGCACTGGTCGTGGCTGCCACTTTTGGCGCGACCTTTGGCGCCGTGGGCCAGGCCATGGCCTTCGATGACAAGGTGTTCGACGACAAGACCGGCGTGAAGCCGCAGTCGAGCCCGTGGGCGGTGTTCCAGTTCGGCTTCTCCGCCTACAAGAACGGACACAAGGAACAGGCTGCCGAGGCCTACAAATATGCCGCCGAAAACGGCCAGATCGGCGCCACCTGGAAGCTTGCCCGCATGTATGCGGAAGGCGACGGCGTGGCGCGCGACGACTATGAGGCGTTCAAGTTCTTCTCGGAGATCGTCGACCAGGATGTCGAGCCCGGCTCGCCCGAGGAAAGCTATGTCTCCGATGCGCTGGTGGCGCTCGGCGACTATCTGCGCAAGGGCATTCCCGGCAGTCCGGTCACCGAGAACGAGGTGGCCGCTCAGGAATATTACATGCGCGCCGCCGCCAACTACCGCAATCCGAACGCGCAGTTCGAGATGGGGCAGATGTTCCTGAAGGGCGAGGGCGGCGTGAAGGCCAGCGTCAAGCAGGCTGGGCGCTGGTTCCAGCTCGCCGCCGAGAAGGGCCATGCCGGCGCGCAGGCGACATTGGGCCACCTGCTGTTCCAGAGCGGCAAGATCGTTCGCGGCCTGGCGATGATGACGGCTGCGCTCGAACGCGCTTCGCCAGCCGATCAGCCCTGGATACGCGGCATGCAGGAGGAGGCATTTGCCACCGCCGGCGAAGCCGACCGCCGCACCGCGATCTCCCTGGCGGACGATATCCTCACCAAGGGCGGCAACTCGGACCAGTAGGCGCTGCTGCCGCCTGTCGGAAATCAGTTCTCGGTCGGCTCCGTCGGTACCACGCTGGGCGCCGGCGTCGAGATCGGCGTGGCATGCAGGTGCGGCGCCATCGTGTTTGCGGGGCAGCTGTCGCCGACCTTCGTCCACGAGGTGTTGTTGAGCACCATGTCGCAGCGGGCAAGATGGCTCTGGCCGGCTACCGTCAGGCAGGCGACCTGGCCAAGCTGGTAGGATTTTCCATTGGCCAGGCATTCCTGGTCGGCAAGCGCCGCGGCAGGAGCGGCCATGGCAAATGCCAGGCCGATCGGACAAAGATGAAATCGTATGGTCATGGAATCCCAGCCGCCATGCTGACCAAGCAATGAACGGCGCGAAATGTGGCGATATGAGGGTTAGCGCAGTCAGGCTGGCTGGAGCGCGAGATCGATCGCCACCGGGACGTGATCGGACGGCTTTTCCCAGGCGCGGACATGCTTTTCGATCAAGGCCGATGAGAACCGGTTGGCGGCTTCCGGCGACAAAAGCAGATGGTCGATGCGGATGCCGTTGTTCTTCTGCCAGGCGCCGGCCTGATAGTCCCAGAACGTATAGGCGTCAGTCGCGTCGGTGACCGCGCGCACGGCCTCGGTGAACCCAAGGTTGAGTAGCCGGCGGAAGGCTTGCCGCGTCTGCGGCTGGAACAGCGCATCGCCCAGCCAGTTCTCCGGAAACCGCGCGTCGATCGGCTCGGGGATGACGTTGTAGTCGCCGGCCAGCACAAGCGCCTCTTCGAGCTTCAGGCGCTCCTCAGCCCAGCGCTCCAGCCGTGCCATCCAGGATAGCTTGTAGGAGAACTTCTTCTCGTCATCGATCGGATTGCCGTTCGGCAGATAGAGCGACGCGACGCGCAGCGCGCCCTTGTCCGTCGAGAAAACGCCTTCGATGAAACGCGCCTGCTCGTCGGCATCGTCGCCGGGCAGGCCCCTGACAACTTCGTCGAAGCGCAACTTCGACAGGATGGCGACGCCATTGAAACCCTTCTGGCCATAGGTTTCGACATTATAGCCAAGCGCCTCGATTTCGGCGCGCGGGAACTGCTCGTCGACCGTCTTGATCTCCTGCAGGCAGGCGATATCGGGCGCGCTTTCGGTCAGCCAATGAGTCAGGTTGCCGATGCGGGCGCGCACGCCGTTGATGTTCCAGGTGACAATTTTCATGGCGGTCCCGATGCTGCTCAGTTGGGGTCTTGCGGCGGATGGCGTTCGACGAGCCCGATCGTATTGCCGGCCGGGTCCTTTAGGAAGGCCATCCATTCGGTTTCCCCAGCTGGGCCGAACTGGCCCTCGCTGTCACGATGGACAAGCGTCGGCGTCGCGGTGAAGGCGACGCCGGCCGCCGCCGCCGAGGCGTGGAAATCGTCGAGACCCGATATGTCGAGATAGACTGTTCCTGCCGGTATGCCGTCGGTGAACAACAGCCTGATATCGCCGGCCATGATAAATGCGATGCCGGGCGGATCGAAGCGCGCATGCAGGCTCATGCCCAGGACGTCGCGCCAAAAGGCTAGCGTGGCGTCGAGGTCGCGGCCAGCCGCCAGCGCGATCTGACGGACCGCGCCGATGGCAGGCATTCTATATGGAAAAGCTCGTGCCGCAGCCGCAGGAGGCGACTGCGTTCGGATTCCGGATCTGGAAGGACTGGCCCATCAAATCATCGACGAAATCGATCACCGAACCGCCCATATAAACCAGCGACAGATCGTCGATCAGCACCGTGGCGCCATCCTTCTCGATGGCGACGTCATCGTCGTTGCGCGTGTCGACTAGATCGAACTTGTAGGAAAAGCCGGAGCAACCGCCGCCTTCGACGGAAACGCGCAGCGCCGTCTTGCCCGCCTCACCCGAGACAATCTTTGCGATCCGCCTGGCGGCGGCCTCGGTCATGTCGACTTTCATGGCAGTCTTGGCATCCGCGCCCATCGGCGTCACCTTGCTTTCGGTTTCACATGATAGGTATGAAGCGCGAGGGGCCAAGTCAACCAGGCCCAAATTATCTGGACCAAGTCAACTGCGGCGGCATCAGCCATGACCAATGAGTTGGGCGACATCGGATTTGGCTATCGGCCACGCGCTGCCTATGCCTGCGATCCGGCAAAGTCGCGCGGACGGCTTTTCGACGAGGTGGAGAGCCCGACCCGCACGCCGTTCCAGCGCGACCGTGACCGCATCATCCACTCGACGGCCTTCCGCCGTCTCAAGCACAAGACGCAGGTGTTCATCGCGCATGAGGGCGACCATTACCGCACTCGGCTGACTCATTCGATCGAAGTGGCGCAGATCGCGCGCGCTTTGGCACGAGCGATCCGCGGCGATGAGGATCTCGCCGAGGCGGTGGCTCTGGTGCATGATTTCGGCCACACGCCCTTCGGCCACACCGGCGAGGACGCGCTGAACGAGAAGATGGCCGCCTGGGGTGGTTTCGACCACAATGCGCAATCGCTGCGCATCGTGACGAGGCTGGAAGCGCGCTATGCCGAATTCGACGGGCTCAACCTGACCTGGGAAACGCTGGAAGGCTTGGTCAAGCACAATGGACCGCTGACGGATGTCAACGGTCAAGGTCTGAAAGGGCCGGTGCCGCAGGCAATCCGTGACTATTCGCAGTTGCACGACCTCGAACTGGACCGGTTTGCCGGAATCGAGGCGCAATGCGCTGCGATCGCCGACGACATCGCCTACAACACGCACGATATCGACGATGGCCTGAGAGCAGGGCTGCTGACGCTGGATATGCTGGAGACGGTTTCGCTGCCCGGAACCATTCTGAAAGGTGTGCGCGCACGCTACCCCTCTCTTGATGACGTACGCACCGGCCATGAGCTGATGCGGCGGCAGATCACTGCCATGGTCGAGGATGTCATCGTCTCCACCACTGCCAATCTGGAGCGCATCAGGCCGCGGAACGCCGATGCCGTGAGGGCGGCTGGCGAGACGATGGTGACTTTCTCGGCCGAAATGGCCGCCTTCGAGAAAGAACTGAAGGCCTTTCTCTACAAGCATCTTTATCGGCACGCGGAAGTCATGCGTGTGCGCGCGGACGCCGAGCGGATCGTCAACGATCTGTTCGACGCCTATTTCGCCGATCCGCGCGCCATGCCGGACGGCTGGCGCGAGGGACTGGATCGGGCCGCCGTTCGCATCAAGGCGCGCAGCGTTGCTGATTTTCTGGCGGGTATGACCGACACCTATGCGCTCAAGGAACATCGGCGTTTGTTTGACCATACGCCGGAATTGAGCTAGGCCGGGCTCGATTTTGCCGGCCAACGAGCCGGATTCCCTGTAAAGCCACCAGAGCCATTCCCATGAATATCTTCGCCGACTTCACCGCGCGAATCATAAAAGCTGTTGAAGCGCTTGATTTGAAAGACAGTAATGGCGTTTCGCCGGATCTGTCGCGCATTGCCGTCGAGCCGCCGCGCGACGCCAGCCATGGCGACCTGGCGACCAATGCGGCAATGGTGCTGGCCAAGCCGACCGGCCAGAATCCGCGCGCGCTGGCCGAGAAATTGGCGCAAGCGCTGCGTGAGGACAAGGATGTCGCCGCCACCGAAGTGGCTGGCCCGGGTTTCGTCAATCTCCGGCTGAAGGACGGCTTCTGGCAGGTGCATCTGACCGCCTTGCTTGGCGAAGGCCGCAATTATGGCCGCTCGTCGATTGGCGCTGGCAGGAAGACCAATGTCGAATATGTCTCGGCCAATCCGACAGGGCCGATGCATGTCGGCCATTGCAGGGGCGCTGTCGTTGGCGACGCGCTGGCCAACCTGATGGCCTTTGCCGGCTACGACGTGACCAAGGAATACGTCATCAACGATGCCGGCTCGCAGATCGACGTGCTCGGTCGCTCCGCATTCCTGCGGTACCGCGAAGCGCTCGGCGAGGACATCGGCGAAATACCTCCCGGTCTCTATCCCGGCGATTACCTTGTCCCTGTCGGGCAGACGCTGGCCAAGGAGTTTGGCCGCTCTTTGCTGCAGATGCCGGATGACGAGGCGCTCGCCATCATCAAGGACCGCACCATCGATGCGATGATGGCGATGATCCGCGAGGATCTGGCGATGCTCAACGTGCATCACGACGTGTTCTTCTCCGAGCGCACGCTGCACGCTGACAATGCCAGGAAGATCCGCTCGGCGATCAACGATTTGACGCTGAAGGGTCACATCTACAAGGGCAAATTGCCGCCGCCCAAGGGCGAGAAGCCCGATGATTGGGAGGACCGCGAGCAGACGCTGTTCCGCTCGACCGCGGTCGGCGACGACATGGACCGGGCGCTGGTCAAGTCGGACGGCTCCTTCACCTATTTCGCCGCCGATGTCGCCTATCTCAAGGACAAGGTCGATCGCGGCTTCGTCGACCTGATCTATGTGCTCGGCGCCGACCATGGCGGCTATGTCAAGCGGCTGGAAGCGCTGGCGCGGGCGATTGCCGGCGATGAGGTGAAGCTCACCGTGCTGCTTTGCCAATTGGTGAAGCTGTTTCGCGACGGCGAGCCGGTGCGCATGTCGAAGCGGTCCGGCGATTTCGTGACGCTGCGCGAAGTGGTGGAGGAAGTCGGCCGCGACGCGATCCGCTTCATGATGCTCTACCGCAAGAACGACGCGCCGCTGGATTTCGATTTCGCCAAGGTGACCGAGCAGTCCAAGGACAATCCGGTGTTCTATGTGCAGTACGCTTCGGCGCGCTGCCATTCGGTATTCAGGCAGGCGAGCGAGCAACTGGGCGAGGCTAATTTCGATCGTAACAGCCTCGCGTCCGCCGTGGCTTTGCTGACCGACGAGGGCGAAATCGGCCTGATCCGCAAGCTTGCCGAATATCCCCGCCTGATCGAGTCGGCCGCACTTGCGCTCGAGCCCCATCGGCTGGCATTCTACCTTTATGATCTGGCCTCCAGCTTCCACGGACACTGGAACCGTGGCACGGATAATCCCGACTTACGTTTTGTTAAGGTTAACGACCGACAATTGACGCATGCCAGACTAGGGCTGGTGCAGGCTGTTTCAGACGTTTTGACGTCCGGCCTGACGCTGATCGGAGCCGCCGCGCCCACCGAAATGCGTTAGGTTTGACTAAATAACCTGTCACCTTTTGCCCACATTGCGCTGGTAAGGGCCAACCCTACGCGACGTCCATGGCGTCCGAATGAGTGCGAGTTCGGGAACAATAATGGCAGACAGAACCCAGCTGAGAGTAGCCGACAACAACGACATCGCCGATGATGATCCGTTCGCGGAACTGACCAGGATCATGGGGTTCGACCCGCGCCAGCCGGTCAAGCCGCAGTCGCCCGCGCAGCCGAAAGCCCCAGCCGCCGATCACGGGGCGGAAGAGGGCGATTTCGATATCGATCTCGAGAAGGAAATGATGGCCGAGTTCGGCGCTGACGACAGCGACGCCGTTCCGGTTGCCGAGGCTCATGAGCGGACTTTCGAGCATCAGCCGGCGTTCGAAGCGGCTGAGGCCGGCGCAAAGGATGACGACGAGTTTTCGGTTTCGCTCGACGACGATTTCCATCTGGACATGGCTGACGTCGACGACCAAGCTACCGGCTCCAGCCAATCGGGCGCTGCCGAAGCCGCGCCGTCCGTCGAGCCGGCTTTCGACGCTGATTTCGGCAATGCCGTCGCCAGTTCGCTTGAGGATGTCTCGCCCTTCGAGGACGATCAGCCGATGGCGGACGAGCTTGCCGCGTCGCTCGACCATGACTTCCGGATCGACGAGGAAGCTGAAGAGGTCCAGCACGCTGTTGACGACGCGCCTGCTGTCGAGACGGCTGCCTCCGATCATGAATTCGACGATGTGATTGCGATCTCGCTCGAAGACGAGTTGATGCTCGACGACCATTCGGTGACGAAACAGGCCTACAGGGCTGCCGATCCCGTCGAGTACCCCATGCCGGAGCAGGCTGCTGCGCCTGACGGCCAAGCCTCCGACGAGAATTTTGCCTCCGACGAAAATCTTGCCAGCCATCTCGACGACAGCATGGCGGATGTCGACATGGATTTTGACGTTCGCGCTGACGAGCCGGTCGCATCCGAGGAGCCGGAAGCGCATGATATGCTTGCCGATAGCGCGGATGCGAAGGGCGAGACGCCCAGCGCTGAAGCAGGGTCGGATGATGTTTTCGAGCTGAATTTCGACGACACGTTCGCCGAAACAGTCGAAGAACCGGCCACTGAGTTTGTCGCCGCTCCGGTCCAGCCGGTGGCGCCAGACGTCATCGCAGCCGAGCCGGAGCAAACCCCGATCGCGGACGAACGGAGCCTGGAAGACGAGTTGAATGCGCTGCTGGGCGCCATGACCGCGCGCTCGGCGCCTGTAGCCAAGGAGGAGCCGGTCATGGCTCAGCCGGCTGTCGCCGCGCAGTCGCCTGTCGCCGAGGCTGCAGAGACCACCGAGGAGCCGGCCGATGTTGTCGGTGAGCTCGACTGGGATCTTGACGAACCCGCTCCTGAGGAGCCTAACCACCTCGGCACCGCCCAGGCGGCCGATGCCGATGTCGACGATCTTTTGCATGATGAACCTGAAGATCGGGATCCGGGCTCGGAGGCTGCCGGACATGGTGATGTCGATTTCGACGATGACGCCTTCGACGCGGCCTTTGCCAAAAGCCTGGACCCGCGTGATGCGTCCGCTTCCCGGGACAATTCGACGGATTCTCTCGATTGGCCGGCGGAGCGTTCCACGCCGCCCGAGCCAGTCCGTTCGTGGAGCCGCGTGACGCCGGTTCCGCAACAGCCCTCATTTAGCGCTCAGCCTCCGGTTGGTGGTCAGCCGGCCGCTTCGATGGCACCCATGACCACAGCCTCGGCGGTCGCCGGGGTGACGTCCTACCGTTCGGCCGAGCCGGTCGAAACTGTCGCCCCTGTATCCGCGCCGCAATCGCGCCAGTCAGCGCGTTACGAAGACATGCCCGATGTCGAGACTGTCGATGTGCCCGAGCGTGTCGTGGCGCTGGCGGACGATCTCGACATTCCGGAACTGCATTTCGAGGAAGATCAGCCGGCGTCGCCTGGCTATGACGATCTCGACGCCGAGTTCTCCAGCCTTCTCTCCGAGATGAACGCGGTGGAGGTCGCTCCCGCTACCGCGCGCTACGTGGCGTCTTACGAAGATGATTCTTACGCCGCGGGTTTCAAGCCGGGTTATGACACAGCCAAGCAGGGCTATGACAACGCCAAGCAGGGCTATGACAGCGTCAAGCCGGGTTATGACAAGCCGGGCTATGACAGGGCCTCGCTGGGTTATGAGCCGGAAGCGCGCACCTATGCGGCGCGGCCGATGGAAGTGTCTGCCCGCACGGCGGCGCCAACAGGTTATGCCGATGCCGCCGACGGCTTCGATCTCGACAGTCTGCCCGGCAATCAGCCGGCTTCACAGGCGGACGATTTCACCGTCGACGAACTCGACTACGATCCCGAACTCGATGAGGCGATGGCTGTTCCGGGCCTCGGCGAGCGTGAGGCTGCAAGGCCTTCGCGCGGACGTGGCCTGCTCATCGCCGCGATTGTCGGTGGGGTGGCGGTCGCAGGCGGCCTTGGCGCCTTTGCGCTGTCTTTCGGCGGCAAGGGCGGCACTGAAGCGCCCGTGATCGTTAAGGCCGACAACGCGCCTATCAAGGTCAAGCCGGAGAATCCGGGCGGGGCCGTGGTACCGAACCAGGACAACAAGGTCTATGACGCGGTCAGGGGTGCGAAGCCCGCCGAGCCGGTCCAGGAGAAACTGGTTACCAACACCGAAGATCCGGTGGACGTTCAGGCGAAGGATCCGAGCCGCGCCATCGATCTTTCGCCGGACCAGAACGCCGGCGCCGCAGTCACCATCGGACCCGATGACGGCAACGCCGTGCCGACCGCCGGCGCCGCTTCGACCGACAACACAGCGCCCGCGCCCAAGTCCGAGGATCGCATCGCGCAGGTGCTGCAGGATGCCGACAAGGGTACCAACGCCGATGTCGTTGCCGTTGCGCCGCGCAAGGTGAGGACCATGGTGGTCAAGTCGGATGGTTCGCTGGTGCCGCGTGAGGATCCGGCGCCGGCCGCGACGCAAGTGGCCGCAACCGAGCCGGTCGACCCGGCGCCGCAGCATGTTGCGCCGTTGGCGAAGGCCGATGCGGACCAGACCGGCACTGTAGCGCCCGCCGCCGCCCAGGCAGATGATGGGCCGGCTCTCAAACCGGTGGCTGCAGCACCGGTGGCGGCAGCGCCGGTAGCGACAGCCAAGCCCAAGGCTGAGGCCAAGGCGCAGTCCGCCAACACGCCGACCAAGGTTCCGGTCGCGCCGCAGCGTCCGTCCGACCAGCCGGTTGATGTCGTCGGCGAGGTCAAGCCCGATCAGGTCGCGTCCATCGATCCGGCGTCGACCGCGACCGGCGGCGGCTCGTGGTCGATGCAGATTGCTTCACAGCCGACGGTCGAGAGCGCCCAGTCCAGCTATCAGGATCTGCAGCGCCGCTATGGCAGCGTGCTCGCCGGTCGTACCGCCAACATCGTCAAGGCCGAGATCGCCGGCAAGGGCACGTTCTACCGCGTGCGCGTTCCGGCCCAGTCGCGCAATGATGCGATCAATTTGTGCACCAGCTACAAGGCCGCCGGCGGCAACTGCTTCGTCTCGCGCTAGAGCCGGAGCCAACCAATTGTAGAAGCCGGCGCGGTCACCGCGCCGGCTTTTTATGGGGAAAGCAGATCTGGCGTTTGACGGCTTGTGATCCGGATGATTCCCTTTGATCGTGTGAAGCCCTAAACTGCTGACATGACCGAATCAAAATCCATGATCCTCGGCTGTGCCGGGAAATCGCTCACCCGCGAAGAAATCAATTTCTATCGCAATGAATGCCCTTGGGCCTTCATCCTGTTTGCGCGCAACATCGGCGAGACCGAACAGATCCGCGATCTGGTCGCCGAGATGCGCGACTGTATCGGGCGTCCGGACGCGCTGGTGTTCATCGACCAGGAGGGCGGCCGTGTGCAGCGCCTGCGGCCGCCATTGGCGCCGAACTATCCGGCCGGTGGTGCGCTCGGCGCGCTGTGGCGCGACGACCATGATGCCGGCGCCCGCGCGGCCTGGCTGATGGCGCGGCTGCATGCCTTTGACCTGTTGCGCTACGGCATCACCGCGGATTGCCTGCCGGTGCTCGACGTGCCGATCGAGGGCGCCAGCGATGTCATCGGCGCGCGTGCGTATGGCAAGGAACCGCGACCGGTGATCGAACTCGGCCGCGCTGCGGCCGAAGGGTTGATGTCGGGCGGCGTGTTGCCGGTCATGAAGCACATTCCGGGCCATGGACGCGCCTTTGCCGACACGCATTTCGAATTGCCTGTGGTCAATGCCTCGCTGAGCGATCTGCAGCGGCATGATTTCGCCCCGTTCCGGGAGCTCAATCATCTGCCGATGGCGATGACGGCGCATGTCGTCTACAGCGCCATCGATCCCAACAATCCGGCGACCACCTCCGGCAAGGTCATCGACGAGATCATCCGGCGCGAGATCGGCTTCGACGGGCTGCTGATGAGCGACGACACCTCGATGAAGGCACTTTCTGGGGATTTCCCGACAAAGGCGGCCTCGATCCTTGCGGCGGGCTGCGATCTGGTCCTTCACTGCAATGGCGTTTTCGAGGAGATGGCCGGCATCGCATCGCGGACCACGGGGCTTGAAGGCACATCGCTGGAGCGCGCAAAGCGGGCGCTGACCTATATTAAGAAACACGACACGGTGGAAGAAACCGAGATACGCGCTGAATTCGCCACCTATTTCGATGCGGTGGCTTAAAAAAGGGAAGTGAGAGGAAGTGGCGGAAACATTGGAAAGCAAGGCCGCGAAGGCCGCACCGATGGACCGTCTGTGGGCCGAGAATGACGATTCACGCGTCACCGGCGACCCGTCGCTGGTCGTCGACGTGGCCGGCTTCGAAGGTCCGCTCGATCTTCTGCTGCATCTCGCCCGCACCCAGAAAGTCGATCTGGCGCGCATTTCGATCCTGGCGCTGGTCGAGCAATATCTGACCTTTGTCGAGACGGCGAGGGCACTCAGGCTCGAGCTTGCCGCCGACTATCTGGTGATGGCGGCGTGGCTGGCTTTCCTCAAGTCGAAGCTTCTGATCCCCAAACAGCCGGGCGATGAGGGCGAAAGCGGCGAGGAACTGGCGGCGGTGCTGCAGTTCCGGCTGAAGCGGCTGGAAGCCATGCGCGACGCCTCGGCTCGCCTTGTCAACCGCAACCGGCTCGGCCGTGATGTGTTCGCGCGCGGCATGCCGGAAATGGTCATCGTCGAAAAGCGTAACGCCTATTCGGCCTCGCTCTACGATCTCCTGACCGCCTATGCGCAGCAGCGGCAGAAGCAGGCGATCAACAATGTGACGATCGCCAGGCGTGGTGTCTGGTCGCTCAAGGACGCGCGCGATATCCTGACCCGCCTGGTCGGAGCCCTGCACGACTGGGCGACGCTGGAAAGTTTCCTGATCGTGTACATGACCAGCCCCGAGGAGCGGCGCACGGCGATCGCCAGCTCTTTCGCGGCCACGCTGGAACTGGTGCGCGAAGGCACGATGGACATGCGGCAGGACGACGTGTTCGCTCCGATCTATCTGCGCGGCCGCGCGCAGGCAATCAAGGCAGTCGAGGTGGCATCATGAGCGAACGCGCCAACACTTCGGTTATCCCGTTCAAGGTCGGCGATGAACCCGAAGAGGAATCGCTCTCCCAGTATCCTTCAGAGCAACAGGTGCAGAATCCGGCCGAGCGGCTGCATCTGGCGGAAGCCGTACGCATGGCCGAGGCGATCGTGTTCGCCAGCGCTGAACCTGTCAGCGAAAAGCAGCTTGCGGCGCGTCTGCCAGATGGCATCAACGTCGCCCTGGCCATGGCCGAACTGCGCCAGATCTATGCCCGGCGCGGCGTCAATCTGGTGCGCGTCGGAGATGCCTGGGCATTCCGCACCGCCGGCGATCTGGCTTTCCTGATGAGCCGCGATACTGTCCAACAAAGGAGGCTGTCGCGCGCAGCGCTCGAAGTGCTGGCGATCATTGCCTATCACCAGCCAGTGACGCGCGCCGAAATAGAGGACATCCGCGGCGTCGAAACCTCGAAAGGGACGCTCGACACGCTGCTGGAAACCGAATGGGTGCGCATGCGCGGCCGGCGCAAAACGCCGGGACGCCCTGTCACTTACGGCACCACCGACAACTTCCTTGATCATTTCGCGCTGGAGGAGATCCGCGATCTTCCGGGCATGGAGGAACTGAAAGGGGCCGGGCTGCTTTCGGGCCGTATGCCGTCGAATTTCTCCATTCCGCAGCCGCCGGCCGATCCCGACGCGTTGACCGACGACGAGGACGCGCTGACCGACATCGACCTCGAGGAACTCGGCCTGCTGACGCCGCGCGTCACGGAGGATTGACTGGCTAGCTGCCAATCTGTCGAGGATGCGCGGATTCGTAGCGGGCCATCGCGTTGAAAACGCGTGACATCCGCCACCCTTTCATAAACTCTGTCGCAGTTGTGTTTGAATCCCTACGCGAAAGCGCATAGATCATCGCCAGGGAAAACGTTCGAGAGAGATTTGCTATGGGTTCATTTTCGATTTGGCATTGGATGATCGTGCTGGTGATCGTGCTGCTGGTGTTCGGCCGCGGCAAGATTCCCGAGCTGATGGGTGACATGGCCAAGGGCATCAAGAGCTTCAAGAAGGGCATGGCCGACGATGACGTTGCCGAAGACAAGCGCACCGTCGAACACCGTGCGGATGAGACCGTTGCGGCCGCGAAGGAAAAAGCCAGCAAGAGCTGAGCCACGGGTTCTAGTCGGAACAGAGTGCCATGTTTGAAGTCGGCTGGACCGAAATGCTGGTCATCGCGATCGTCATGATCGTGGTCGTCGGGCCCAAGGATTTGCCTAATATGCTGCGCACTTTCGGGCGCACGACGGCCAAGCTGCGCGCGATGGCGTCCGATTTCCAGAAGCAGTTCAACGAAGCGCTGAAGGAAGCCGAGCTTGACGACGTCAAGAAGTCGGTCGACGAGCTCAGAGGCCTCAGCCCGATGGCCGAGATCAAGAAGCAGCTCAATCCGTTCGAGCAGGCCGCGGCCGACGTTCGCTCCGGCGTCGATGCGGCGATGAAGCCCAAGCCGGCGGCCGATCCGGCAATGCCTGCCGCTTCGACACCGCTGGCGGCCGAGCCTTTGAAGAATGGCGCTACGACCATGCCTGGCGTCAACGGGCCGGAAGCCACGCTGGCAGCGCCAATTTTCCCGGCAATGGCCGATGACTCGGTGGTGACGTCGTCATTGCCGACAGTACCGGTCGTGGCGCCAAAGGCGTCCGCGGCGAAGGTGGCCAAGGCTGCGCCGGCAAAGGCAATGCCGGTTGCAAAAATACCGGCCACGGCTTCGGCGAATGTCGCAAAGGCTCCTGCGCCGGCGAAAACGATCGCCACCAAGGCCCCGCCTACGCCCAAAGCGCCAGCGAAGACCGTGGCGGCGGCAAAGGCTGAAACGCGCAAAACCGCGAAGCCTGCTGCGGCCAAGGCGATCGCGAGCAAGACCGTGGCGAAAGCCGATCCGAAGCCTACGCCGGCCAAGACACCGGCGGCCAAGAAGACGGCGGGAGCCGCCAAGTGAGCGTTTCGGACAAGGAAAAGGACGAGATCGAGAAATCGTCGGCGCCGCTGATGGAGCATCTGATCGAGTTGCGCCGGCGGTTGATCTGGTCGCTGGGCGGCTTCTTCGTCGCCTTTCTCGTCTGTTTCTTCTTCGCCAAGAAGCTGTTCAACCTTCTGGTCGTGCCGTTCAGATGGGCGACGCAGTGGGCAGGGCTCGATCCGCACAAGGTCGAGCTGATCTACACCGCGCCGCAGGAATTCTTCTTCACCCAGGTCAAGCTCGCAATGTTCGGCGGCATGGTGATCGCTTTTCCGCTGATCGCCACGCAGATCTACAAGTTCATCGCTCCAGGCCTCTATAAGAACGAGCGCAACGCCTTCCTGCCGTTCCTGATCGCTTCGCCGATCCTGTTCCTGATGGGCGCGTCTCTGGTCTATTTCTTCTTCACGCCGATGGTGATGTGGTTCTTCCTCGCCATGCAGCAGACCGGCACCGACGAACAGGTGCAGATTTCGCTGCTGCCGAAAGTGTCGGAATATCTCAGCCTGATCATGACGCTGATCTTTTCCTTCGGCCTGGTGTTCCAGCTGCCGGTGGTGACCAGCCTTATGACGCGGGTCGGCATGCTGTCGTCCAAGGCGCTGGCCGAGAAGCGCAAATGGGCAATCGTCATTGCCTTCGTCGTCGCCGCGGTGCTGACACCACCCGATCCGATGAGCCAGATCGGCCTGGCCCTCCCGACGATCCTTCTTTACGAGGTCTCCATCTGGGCTGCCCGGCTGATCGAGCGCGATCAGGAAAAGCAGCGTGTGGCGCGCGAGAGACAGGACACAGCGGAAACCGTGGCGGACAAAGCCCCAGACGAGCCTCCGGCGCCTGCTGCCTCCTAATACCGGGCTGCGTGGAAAACGGCTGCCGCTGCCTAGCCTCATCTTGCATCGATCAAGGATGCGGTTTACGCCCTCTTGCTGAAACGCATCGCTATCAAGCGCTGCGTTTCAGTTTTGTTTTGAGCATGTCGTTGTCCCAAACCGCTGCGCACTTTTGGGCGACATGCTCCCTGAGGACGGATGAACCATGCTTGACATCAAATGGATTCGCGACAACCCGAAGGCCCTTGTCGAGGCGCTGGTCAAGCGCTCATGGTCGGCCGGTGAGGCGCAGTCCACGGTCGACGGGCTGATCGCCTCGGACGAAGCGCGGCGCGAGCACGTCACCGAATTGCAGACCAGGCAGGAGCGCCGCAATGCCGCCTCGAAAGAGATCGGCAACGCCATGCGCTCGGGCGACGCAGCGCTTGCCGAGAAGCTGAAAGCCGAAGTCGGCGAGATAAAGACCTTCATCCAGAATGGCGAGGCGCGCGAACGCGAACTCGACAAGGCGCTGAACGATGCGCTTGCGGTGCTGCCCAACATGCCGCTCGACGACGTGCCTGTCGGCAAGGACGAGCACGACAATGTCGTCAAGCGCGTCGTCGGCAAGGCGCCGACACCGCCGAACTGGGTGAAGGAGCATTTCGAGATCGGCGAAGCGCTCGGCATGATGGATTTCGAGAGGGCGGCAAAACTGTCAGGCTCGCGGTTCACCGTGCTGAAAAGCGGCTTGGCGCGGATGGAACGCGCGCTCGGACAATTCATGCTCGACCTGCACACGACCGAGCATGGCTACCAAGAAGTCATCCCGCCACTGATGGTCAAGGACGACGTTCTGTTCGGCACCAACCAGTTGCCGAAGTTCGAGGAAGATCTGTTCTTCACGCCGCACGGGGAGGGCAGGCTTGGCCTGATCCCAACAGCCGAAGTGCCGCTCACCAACTTGGTGCGCGAAGAAATCACCGCGCATGAAAAACTGCCGCTGCGCTATACGGCGCTGACGCCGTGCTTCCGTTCGGAAGCGGGTTCGGCCGGGCGCGACACGCGCGGCATGCTGCGTCAGCACCAATTCTACAAGGTCGAGTTGGTGTCGATCACCGATCAGGAGTCCTCGCTCGCCGAACACGAGCGGATGACGCAATGCGCCGAGGAAGTGCTGAAGCGGCTCGGCCTGCCGTTCCGCACCGTGACACTGTGCACCGGCGACATGGGCTTTGGCGCGCGCAAGACCTACGACATCGAGGTCTGGCTGCCCGGCCAGAACGCCTATCGCGAGATTTCGTCCTGCTCGGTGTGCGGGGATTTCCAGGCGCGCCGCATGGAAGCCCGCTACAAGGACAAAGACGGCAAGGGCAACCGCTTCGTCCATACGCTCAACGGTTCGGGCACCGCGGTCGGTCGCGCGCTCATAGCTGTCATCGAAAATTACCAGAATGAGGATGGCAGCGTAACCATTCCTGAAGTGGTGCGGCCTTACATGGGCGGTCTGGAAAAGATCGAAGCGAAATAATGCGCATCCTCCTGACCAATGACGACGGCATTCATGCCGAGGGCCTGGCGTCGCTCGAACGCGTCGCACGAACGCTGTCCGACGATGTCTGGGTGGTGGCTCCGGAGCAGGATCAGTCAGGCTACGCCCATTCGCTGTCGATCTCGGAACCGCTGCGGCTGCGCAAGATCGGCGAGAAGCATTTTGCCGTGCGCGGCACGCCGACCGATTGCGTCATCATGGGTGTCAAGAAGATCCTTCCCGGCGTACCCGACCTGATCCTGTCCGGCATCAATTCCGGCGCCAACATTGCCGACGATGTCACCTATTCGGGCACCGTCGCCGGCGCCATGGAGGGCGCGCTGCTCGGCATCCGCTCGATCGCGCTCAGCCAGGGCTACAGCTATGTCGGCGAGGACCGCGTCGTCCCTTACGAGACGACCGAGGCACTGGCGCCGGCGCTGCTGGAGAAACTGGTCGCGACGCCGTTGCCTGACGGTGTTTTGCTGAACGTCAATTTTCCGAACTGCCTTCCAGAAGAGGTCGCCGGGACGGTCGTCACCTCGCAAGGCAAACTGGTGCATAGCCTGTGGGTCGACGAGCGCCGCGACGGGCGCGGCCTGCCTTATTACTGGCTGCGCTTCGGCCGCGAGCCGGTCGAAGGCAAGCAAGGCACAGACCTCTATGCTCTGCGCAACAGGCTGGTGTCGGTGACGCCACTGCAGCTAGACCTGACCGCGCATGAAATCCGTGATCAACTGAGCAAGGCGCTTGCATGAACCAGGCCCTCGATGACCGCGAAGGCTTTGCCGCCTTTCTGTTGCGCCTGCGGGGCAGGGGGACGGTGCCGAAGGCGTTGATCGCGGCCTTCGAGGCGACGCCACGGCGAGACTTCCTGGCGGCCCAGTTCCATCAGATCGCCTGGTCGGACCACATGCTGCCGATTGAATGCGGCGAGGCGATCGAAGGTGCGGACATGCAGGCGGCGGTGATCGCCGCGCTCGCCATCGAGCAGGGCAACCGCGTGCTCGAGATCGGCACCGGCTCCGGCTATACCTCGGCGGTGATGTCGCGGCTGGCGGCGCGGGTCGTCACCACCGATCGCTACAAGACGCTCGTCGAGCAGGCCAGGCAGCGCTTCGAGGCGCTCGGTATCGGCAATGTCATCGTGCGCCAGGCCGATGGTTCCGGCGGGCTGCCGAACGAAGGGCCGTTCGATCGCATCGTCGCATGGGCAGCCTTCGACAGCCTTCCGCGCTTCCTGCTCGATCAATTGTCGAGCGGCGGCATCGTCATCGCCCCGATCGGGCCCGAGGAGGGCGAGCAGGTGCTGGCCAAGCTGACCAAGGTCGGCAGCCGGTTCGAGCGTGAGGATATCGGCCTTGTCCGCTTGCAGCCTATCCTGCGCAGCGTGGCCGCCGTCATTTAGACGGTGTTGCAAACGGCAGCTTCGCGCCCGTCCTCGACACCGGCTCGGCTGACGAAAATCTCCCCTCAGCACACCCTCTAATATTTTAAGAAAAATTTCGCCGGATTCCATGGGGTTAACCGTCGAGTAACATTAACGCGCTTTAATCATGCCTAGTTTGTACCGGGTATGTGCGGGTTAGTGCGATGCAACTCAGAGTTTTGAAGACAAACGGTCGCAATCTGGCGCGAGGCTGCGCCATACTGGTGGTCGCGGGTGCTGCTGCGGGATGCAGTTCCCAGGTTTCGCGGTTCAATGGCGTCGACGACGTCTTTACATCCTCGACGAACAATCAGCGCGCGATCATCAACAAGCAGGATGCCGTACAGCAGCCCTATCCGGGTGATGTCGCGGCCGCCCCCATCGATGGCAGCCACACACAGTCGGTCAGCCGCTCCAGCCTCGAGCCGGTTTCGACGCGGCCATTGCCGCCGCCCGTTGCACAGGCGCAACCAGCTCCCGCTCTGGCGCCTGCCGCAAAGCCGATGCGCACCGCATTGGCTCCGGCGCCGCATGTCGACAGGACCAAGACTGGTACCGTCGCTCCGGCCGCATCGCCGTTCAAGGTTGCGCAGCCCGATGCACCGCACGTGGCATCGGCTGGCACGCCG
The DNA here is from genome assembly GCF_040323315.1 of Mesorhizobium sp. M0047. NCBI lineage: Bacteria > Pseudomonadati > Pseudomonadota > Alphaproteobacteria > Hyphomicrobiales > Phyllobacteriaceae > Mesorhizobium > Mesorhizobium sp. M0047. The sequence goes on from NZ_JAMYUW010000036.1 coordinate 24,467, forward strand.
CATGCGACCGAGATCGTCGTCAGGGACGGTGAAACGATTTCAGGCATAGCGCAGCACTACAAGGTGCCGGCCGACGTGATCATGAAGGTCAACGGACTGAGCGCGACCAAGGGTCTGAAGACCGGCCAGAAGCTGGTTATCCCAGCCTATGCCTACTCGAACAAAGGCGAGCCGAAAGTCGCCGAGGTCAAGCCGGCGAAAGACGGCAAGCACGACCAGCCGGCCACGGCACCCGAGAAGGTCGCGGTGCTGCCCCAGCAACCGAAGCTGAAGGAGGGCAAGTCCGCCGCTCAGGTCGACACGTCGGCTGCCGCAAACCAGCCCAAGGAGCCCAAGCCACAGATGGCCGCCGCCAAGGCGACTGGCACTGCTGGCACCTACACGGTCCAGTCGGGCGATACGATGTCTTCGATTGCCAGGAAGACCGGCGTTGGCGTCGTTGCTCTCAAGCAGGCCAACGGGATGAAGGATGGACTGCTCAAGATCGGCCAGACCTTGAAGGTGCCGACTGGTGGGGCCGCGACGGTCGCCAGCGCCAAGGCTGCCAAGATCGATCCGGTGACCACGGCCACCACGCAGCCAGCGGCAAAGACCACGCCGTCGGAAACGCTGGCGTCCTACACGCCGCCGAAGAAAGACTCGAAAGTCATCCAGCAGGCCGAGGACGACGATGCCGTCGCGCCTGACGCCACCGGCATCGGCAAGATGCGCTGGCCGGTGCGCGGCCGCGTGATCTCCGGTTTCGGGTCGGGCAAGGACGGTGTCGACATCGCCGTGCCGACGGGAACGCCGGTCAAGGCGGCCGAGAACGGCGTCGTCATCTATGCCGGTGACGGGCTCAAGGAATTCGGCAACACGGTTCTGGTGCGCCACGAGAATGGCCTGGTCACCGTCTATGGTCACGCCAGCTCTATCGAGGTGCAGCGCGGCCAAAAGGTCAAGCGCGGCCAAGAAATCGCACTGTCGGGCATGAGCGGCACGACGGACTCGCCGAAGCTGCATTTCGAAGTGCGCAAGAACTCTGCCCCGGTCGATCCGTCGGGCTACCTCGAATAGAAAAAAAGCAATTTGCAGGCCGTCTGACCTCCAGTCCGGCCCGCCGGCTCAGCCCGCTCCGCCAGGAGCGGGCTTTTTCAGTTGGTTGCGAGATGCTTGTTCCTCAAGACTCAAAGATGATCGCGGAGCGTGTCGGCGATCATCACTTCAAGGCTGCTGGCCTTCACCCCTAAGAGTGCCTCTGCGTCGGATGAATCGACCAGCAAGGGCCTTTCGAAGAGGTAGCTCATCTCGATAAGCTCATGCATGCCCAATGCTTCCATCTCTGAGACCGAATAGGAACGTACTTCTGAAACCTCCCGGCGAAGCATCGCCGCGGTTTTCAAGATGAGTTCCCGGGGGGAGGCGTGTTGCGAGGGAACATGAAATGCCCGTCCCCATTCACCCGTGTAGCGGGAGGCCGCGACAAGTGTCCTGGCGACGTCCTTGGTGAAGCTCCAGGCATGAGTTGCCTCAAGGTTTCCAATGAAAGCGTTGGGCTTCCCCTCGATTATGGAGGGCAGCGCGACCAGTGAGAAATAGCTGATCGCGCCCTGTCCCAGATAGTCGCTTGACCGCACTTCGATCGCCGGTACTTTGGCACGGACCGCCCGCTGCCACATGATGGTCCTGGCAGTTCCTTTCTTCGAAGTCGGGTCCAGAGACAGGTCGGAGCGAAGCGGGCTATCGGCATTTTCCCCATAACCATAGAGGTTTCCGAGCACGATGAGCTTCGCGCCGACAGTTTCCGCTGCGCGCACGGTGCCATCGATGATGGGAAAAAAGTCGGTCGGCCACCGATGATAGGTGGCCATCGCACACATGAAGATGACATCGGCGTCTCGGCAGATGCGCGACAGCTCCGAGGCATCCGTGGCGTCGGCCTGTATTGGCCGCACGTTCTGCAACGCGTTCGAGCCGACGCTTCGGCTTGTGAGAACGACATCATGTCCTTCCTCGCCAAGAAGGCGAGCGGTCTCGCTTCCAACCGGCCCTGCACCGACAACAACATAGAAACTCATCGCAACCTCTCTTTCAACCTTGATGGAGAGGCGGAAGTACAGGTTCGCGGCATTGAAAATCGCGCGAGAATTGCCAAATCTTCAACAGATTTTGCCATGAATCGAGAGAGCATGCGTTCGCAATTCGCTTCGGACCAATCCTCGTCCCACGTAACGATGGTTTCCCGGCATGTCGAAGCAGGCGTCCATCGTCTGTCGCGGGTGCCACACCATCGCATCATGGTGCATGCAAGCGCGGCGACGCGCTCTTACTGCAATGAGGTTGGACGATATTTCGTGAGGCGAGCCGGCGATATCGACCTGGTACCCGCCGGCCAAGAGGGCGGCTTCGAGGCCGAAAGCCCGTTCGACACCATTGAGATTGCATTGCGGCCGGCCTTGATGGAAAGGGTGGCGGCGGAACTTGGTGGCAAGGCGCGAGCATCGCGGCTCGACACACGCCACCTACTTCGGGACCCGCGCATCGAACATCTTGCTCGAGCACTCGAGAGCGATCTCAATGCAAACGCGCCGAGTGGTTCCTTGTTTGCCGACAGCATTGGCGCCGCACTCGCGGTGAGGCTGCTTGGCCTCGATGATCCTGGTATCGATCGAACGAACCGGTTGTCGGATACCCAGCTCAAGCGCGTGTTGGAGCACATTGAGGCGGCATTACACGAGCCCCTCTCGATCGATCGACTGAGCCGGGTTGCCGGCGCGAGCAGTTCGCATTTGCGGACATGGTTCAAGGTGGCGACGGGCTTTACCCTGCACCGCTACGTGTTACGACGTCGCGTCGAACGCGCACGCGTCCTGTTGCAGCGAGGCGATCTCAGCACAAGCGAGGTCGCAGAGTTGACGGGCTTCGCACATCAGTCACATCTGGCGCATTGGATGCGCCGCGAGATCGGCCAAACGCCGCGTGACTTGCGACGGGCGTCGCGGCTCAAATGACCTTGTCGTTGGATTGCGTTGGTGACGCAATCCAACGCATCAATCCTTCAGCGGCTTGCCGAGCCGGCCGGCGAGGTCCTGGGTGAACTGCCAGGCGACGCGGCCCGAGCGGCTGCCGCGGGTCGTCGCCCATTCCAATGCTTCGGCGCGCAGTTGCTCGGGATCAATGGCGAGGTCGTGATGGCGGACATAACCGTCGATCATGTCGAGATATTCGTCCTGGGAGCATTTGTGGAAGCCGAGCCACAGGCCGAAACGATCGGAGAGCGAGACCTTTTCTTCAACCGCTTCGGACGGGTTGATGGCGGTCGAGCGCTCATTGTCGATCATGTCGCGCGGCAGGAGATGGCGACGGTTCGAGGTAGCGTAGAAGATGACATTGGCCGGGCGTCCCTCGACGCCGCCTTCAAGTGCTGCCTTCAGCGACTTGTAGGAGGTGTCGTCGTGGTCGAAGGAGAGGTCGTCGCAAAACAGGATGAAGCGGAAGGAGGCTGCCTTCAGCAATCCCATCAGTTTCGGCAGCGTGTCGATGTCCTCGCGGTGGATTTCGATCAGCTTCAACGGCAGCTCGGACTTGGCCTCGCCGTTGATCCGCGCATGGACGGCTTTGACCAGCGACGATTTGCCCATGCCGCGCGCGCCCCACAACAACACGTTGTTGGCTGGATAGCCGGCGGCGAAGCGCTCGGTGTTGTCGACCAGGATGTCGCGGACGCGGTCGACGCCACGGATCAGGCCGATGTCGACGCGGTTGACGTTGCGCACCGGCTCCAGATAGCCCGGATCGGCCTGCCAGACGAAGCAATCGGCCTCGCCGAGGTCGGTTTGGGGCACTGGCGGCGGGGCGAGGCGGCTCACCGCCTCGATCAGTCTGTCGAGTTTCTGGTTCAGGGCTTCAATGCTGCTGTCGGTCATGTCTGTCTTTTGTTTTCTCGTTTTGAAGTGCGCGAGCGTGAAGCTGGCCTGTCGCGTCGAGGTTCGAAATCGGTTGCAACCTTTTGTTCGAGCATGATCTTTTCGCAAAACCGGCTCGCGCTTTTCGCGATCATGCTCTAACACGGCTCAACAGGCCGGAAAAGCAGCCGATTTGGCTGGCCGCGCAGTTGCATTGACAACTTTACCGACTATATTCCGGCCAAATTTCAAGGGGCCGCCAAGTTGGCGGCTGTTTTCTAAATTCAGGAGTACCTCGATGTTCGTGACACCGGCATACGCTCAAGGCGTCGGCGCTTCTCCCGACATGTTCATCAGCATTTTGCCGTTTGTCCTGATTTTCGTGATCATGTATTTTCTGATCATCCGGCCGCAGCGCACGCAGTTGAAGAAGCGCGGCGAGATGCTGGCGGCAGTTCGTCGCGGCGACACGGTCGTCACCGGCGGCGGCTTTGTCGGCAAGGTGACCAAGGTGATCGACGATAACGAGCTCGAAATCGACCTCGGCGGTGGCACCAAGGTGACCGCGCTGCGTTCGACGATCGCCGACGTGCGCGTCAAGGGCGAGCCGGTGGCGAACCAGAACGCCAAGAAATAACCAGATTTCAGGCGGAGCGATCCGCGGACACGCTCTGACGGACGACGCCATATGTTGTATTTTTCGCGCTTCAAGATGATCCTGATCTGGGTGGCCGTTGCCATCACGGTGATCCTCGCCGCGCCCAATCTCATTCCCGCAAGCACCTTGGCCCAACTGCCCAGCTGGGTGCCGAAGCGTCAGATGACGCTCGGCCTCGACCTGCAGGGCGGCTCGCACATCCTGCTGGAAATGAATCAGAACGATCTGATCAAGGATCGACTGGAGACGACGCGCGACGAAATCCGCACACTGCTGCGTGATGCCAAGATCGGCTATACCGGCCTTGCCGGCACGGGGCGGACCTTGCAGGTCCGCATCACCGATCTCGCTCAGGTGGATGCCGCCAAGACGGCGCTGAAGACGCTGACCGATCCGGTTGCTGCCGGCCTGTTCACCGGCGGCTCCATCCAGGAGATGACGCTCGATGATTCCGAGCCCGGCCTGCTCAAGTTCAACGTCACCGACGCCGGCATCAAATACCGCACATCGACGGCGTTGACGCAGTCGATCGAGGTGGTCGAGCGCCGCGTCAACGAACTCGGCACGACCGAACCTATCGTGCAGCGGCAGGGCGACGACCGCATCCTTGTCCAGGTGCCGGGTCTTCAGGACCCGCAGCGGCTTAAGGAAATCCTCGGCCAGACCGCCAAGCTGACCTTTCAGATGGTCGACCAGTCGATGCCGGTGCAGGACGCCCTCAACGGTCGCCCGCCTGCCGGCTCGTCCGTGCTCTATTCGCAGGACGACCCGCCGGTTCCCTATCTGATCGAAAACCGCGTCATCGTTTCGGGCGAAAATCTCGTCGATGCGCAGGCGACATACAATTCGCAAAACAATGAGCCTGTGGTCTCCTTCCGTTTCGACTCGAAGGGGGCTGCGCGTTTCGGCCAGGCCACCGCGCAGAATGTCGGGAAGCTGTTCGCCATCATCCTCGACAACCAGGTGATTTCGGCGCCGCAGATCCGCGAGCCGATCCTCGGCGGCACCGGCCAGATCTCGGGCAATTTCACCGCCCAGAGCGCCAACGACCTGGCCGTGCTGCTGCGCGCCGGCGCCTTGCCCGCGACGCTGACGGTGATCGAAGAGCGTACGGTTGGCCCGGGTCTCGGCCAGGATTCCATCCATGCCGGCAAGGTCGCCGGCATCATCGGTTCGATCCTGGTCGTCGTGTTCATGTTCGTCGCCTATGGATTGCTCGGCTTCCTCGCCAACATCGCGCTGGCGGTGCACGTGGCGATGATCGTCGGACTGCTGTCGCTGCTCGGCGCGACACTGACCTTGCCGGGTATCGCCGGTATTGTGCTGACCATCGGCATGGCAGTCGACTCGAACGTGCTGATCTACGAGCGTATCCGCGAGGAGCGGCGTGCTGGCCGCTCGGTGATCCAGGCGATCGATACCGGTTTCACCAAGGCGCTGGCGACGATTGTCGATTCCAACATCACCTCGCTGATCGCGACCGTGGTGCTGTTTTATCTCGGTACCGGACCGGTCAAGGGTTTTGCCATCACGTATGCGATCGGCATCCTGACGACCGTCTTCACCGCGTTCACCTTCACCCGTCTGCTGGTCTCGATCTGGCTGCGCCGCGCTCGCCCGAAGGAGTTGCCGCGTGCGCCAGTGACCTTCGTCCCGGCCGGCACGAAAATTCCGTTCATGGGAATCCGTCGCTGGACGTTCACGCTGTCGAGCGTGCTGTCGATCTTGTCGGTGGTGCTGTTCATGACGGTCGGCATCAACTACGGCATCGATTTCAAGGGCGGTTCGCTGATCGAGGTTCAGGCCAAGAGTGGCAATGCCGACCTCGCAGACCTCCGCGCGCGACTGACCGAACTGAATATCGGTGAGGTGCAAGTCCAGCAGTTCGGTACGCCGAACGACGTGTTGATCCGTGTAGGGACCCAGGATGGCGGCGAGAATGCCGAGCAGACCGTCATCGACAAGGTGCGCGGCGAACTGCAGGACAATTATGACTTCCGCCGCGTCGAAGTGGTGGGGCCGACCGTCTCGGGCGAACTCGCGAAGCAAGGCACGATCGCCATGCTGATCGCGCTGCTTGGTATCCTGATCTATGTCTGGTTCCGTTTCGAATGGCAGTTCGCGATCGGCGCCATCGTGGCGACGGTGCACGATGTGGTCATGACACTTGGCTTCTTTGTCATCAGCGGGCTCGAATTCAACCAATCATCGCTGGCGGCGATCCTGACCATCATCGGCTATTCGCTGAACGATACGATCGTGGTCTATGACCGCGTTCGAGAGGATCTGCGAAAGTACAAGCGGATGCCGCTGCCGCAACTCTTGAACAACGCCATCAACGAGACGTTGTCGAGAACGACACTGACCTCGGTGACGACGATCCTTGCGTTGCTGGCGCTGGTCCTCTTCGGCGGCGAGGTGATCCGCTCGTTCACCATGGCGATGCTGTTCGGCGTCGTCTTCGGCACCTATTCGTCGATCTTCATCGCGGCACCGCTGCTGATCCTGTTCAAGCTGCGGCCGCAGGCTTCGGCAGACGAGGAGAAGCCGCTCGGCGGCGGCAAGGCGGTCGCGACCTGACGCGCCGCCCCGAAGGGGTGACAAAACGGTGACCAGCAAAGGCATCGTCATCCGCGAGGCTCATTTTCCCGGCCGCGCGCCGATCGAAGCCTACGGCAATGGCGGGTTCCGCTTTGCCGACATGTCGCATCGCGGCTCGCTGCTCTGTCTGCCATCCGGCATCCATGGCTGGGAACCGGCGGATCCCTTTGCTCTGAGTGTGGCGGATTTCGACAAGCTGTTGGCAGAAGCCGACAAAGTCGAGATACTGCTGGTCGGCATGGGCAGGGACCTCAGGCCATTGCCCGCCACACTACGGGCCGCGCTGAAAGCGGCCGGCATTGCGTCGGACCCGATGTCGACCGGTGCAGCGGTACGGACCTACAATGTCCTTCTGGCGGAAGAGCGCGCCGTGGCCGCCGCGCTCATTGCCGTCGACTGACATGTCGCAAAATGCCAAAATCGTCATGGACGCGCTGCGCGCCGCCGACCATGACCGCTATCTCACGGCGCTTTATGCGCCGGCAGACAAGCGCGACGCGCTGTTTTCGCTCTACGCCTTCAACGCCGAAGTCGCAGGCATCCGCGACCGCATCCACGAAGCGTTGCCGGGCGAGGTGCGCCTGCAATGGTGGCGCGATGTCATAGCCGCCGGCGGCGAGGCCGGCGCCGGCCATCCCACAGCCGAAGCCTTGAATGCCACCATAGCGACATTCAACCTGCCGAGACTGGCCTTCGAGAACATGCTCGATGCGCGCATCTTCGATCTTTACGACGATCCGATGCCGTCGCGCACCGATCTGGAAGGCTATTGCGGTGAGACGGCCGCCGCGCTCATACAGCTTGCGGCGATGGTGCTCGATCCCGGCGAGGCGCCGCGCTTTGCCGAACTGGCGGGCAGGGCAGGCTGCGCGCAGGCAATGACCGGTCTGCTGCTGTTGCTGCCATTGCACCGCAAGCGCGGACAGTGTTTTGTCCCAGCCGATGTCCTTGCTGCGGCTGGCTCTTCCCCGCAAGAATTCATCACAGGCGATGGCGGTCCCGGTGCCAAGCGCGCAGTGGCGGCAATGATCGCTCTGGCGCGGGACCATCTTTCCGCCTTCGAGCAAGGTGCTGCGGCGTTGCCGGTCTCGTTGCGCCCGGCATTTCTGCCGCTGGCGCTGTCGCGCGCCTATCTCACGAAAATGGAGCGCGGCTCCCCGTTCGACGGCGTGGCGCGGCTGTCCGCCTTGCGCCGGCATTGGCTGCTTTTGCGCCGCGCGACCAAGGGCTGGCCGGCGCTTTGACGTAAACGTCAATCATGCTAAGGAGTCCTCGGGCCAGAACTGTCGCCAAAGACGACAGGCCGGCCGGAGGAGATACCCGTTCATGAGCCTGCCGCTGCTGATCGCGATCGTCGCCCTTGGCATTGCGCTGTCGGTTGCCGCGGTGCATTTCACCGGCGGCAGCAAGACGGCAACGCTGGCCGGCGCCGATCAAGCAATGAGCCGATTCGCCGAGGATTTTCCCGACGAGATAGCGGCATTGGTCCGCCTGACGGCGGACGCCAGGACCGCTTTTCTGGATATCGGGCAAGGGCGTATCGGGATCGTTCATAGCATCGGCGACTGCTTTTTGACCCGCATCGTCACGCCTCAAGATGTTGCGGTTTTGAACGTCGGAGATGTCAATACGGTCTCGTTCCGGCTCGCCGATTTCACCTGGAAGGGCGGCCGCTTTCGCTTTTCCAGCGCAGCAGATGCACAAGGCTTGCTGAAGACACTTCAGCCGCAACATCCAAGTTCCGCCCGGGAGGCTGCGTGATGGATGACTACAACTTCCCGCAGGTCACGCAGTTGGCCATTCCGTTCTTCGTTGCCGCGATCCTGATCGAGCTTTGGCTGGTGCGAACTGGCCGCGCCAAGGGATCGTTCGAGACGCGCGACACCTTGACCAGCCTGATGATGGGCACCGGCAATGTCGTTGCCGGGCTGCTGCTTGGCGTCGTGTCCTACTGGGCGCTGCTGTGGCTGTGGCAATTCCGCGTCTTCAATCTCGGCCTGTCGGTCTGGGTGTTCCTTGCCGCCTTCCTGCTCGATGATCTGCGCTACTATCTCTATCATCGCATCGCGCACCGGGTGCGCTGGGTATGGGCGGAGCACGTCAACCACCATTCCAGCCAGCACTACAATCTGTCGACCGCGCTGCGGCAAAGCTGGACCGGCCTGTTTACCTTCATGTTCGTGCTGCAGGCGCCGCTGGTGCTGCTCGGCTTCCATCCGGCGGTCATTGCCTTCACCTTCGGCTTCAATCTGGTCTGGCAGTTCTGGATCCACACCGAGACGATCGGCAAGATGTGGGGCTGGTTCGAGTTCGTCTTCAACACGCCCTCGCACCACCGCGTCCACCACGCCACCAACCCGCGCTATCTCGACGCCAATTATGCCGGCACACTGGTCATCTGGGACCGCATGTTCGGCACCTTCGTCGGGGAGCTGGAGGAAGACCGGCCGCGCTATGGCATCGTCAGGAATCTGGGCACCTTCAATCCGCTGAAGGTCGCGTTCCATGAATGGATCGGCATGTTCAGGGACGCTCTTGCGCCGGGGCTGACCTTGAGCGATCGCCTGAATTATCTGATCAAGCCGCCGGGCTGGAGCCATGACGGCTCCCGCGAAACCTCGGAAAGCCTGAAGGCTGCCTATGTCAGGCGAAATCCTGACGAGGCCGGCAAGCTAGGGTTGCCGATGGCTGGTGTCGAGCCAGCCGAATAACTATCGCCTCAGGAAGGTTCTCTCGACCCGCCATCACGCATGAGCGTCTCATAGTCGCGGCCGCCATAGAAAACACTAACGATGCGGACGAAGTTGTCGTCGACGATGTAAGCGATGACTGCAGAGTGCTCGAACGGAACTGTTCGCAATCCCGGCAGGATGTCGTCGCGGGAACGACCGCCGCGAGGCGCGTTGCCGATGCTCTGGCACCGGTCTTCGATCCGCAGAACGAACTTCAGCGCGACATCGGGACTTCCGCTGGCCTCGACTACATGTCTGAAAATGTTGGCAAGATCATTTCTGGCATCTTCGCGATACTCGACCTCAAGCCGCCGAATCATCAGCACGGCTCGAATACTGGGCGAAGAGGCCCCGGAGGTGAGCGCGAACCTCTTCTCCCGAACGGCCTGGCCTTGTATCCTCCATCGACGCCTTAACCCGGGCCCTGATCGAGGCCATGCGCTCGGCATGCTCTTCCTCTTCGCGCTGGAAGGCACGAAGGGCGGCGCGGATGACCTCGCTGGCCGATCCGAAGGAGCCGTCTTCAACCTTTTCGCGGATCATGCGCGCCATTGCGGGCGTGACGGTGACGGATAGTTTCTCGGCGGATTCCATGGCAGTCTCTCTTACGCGCGAAGTGGGATAATATCCTACTTGACGCGTAAGGTCCATCAGGAGAAGAAGCTGCTACTCCGCCGCTTCGGCCGTTTCCGTTTGCACCGGCAGTCCCAACCACTGCCGGCAATCGGCGCGTGCGCGTGATGTGATGGCGTGGCGCTTGGCAACGGTCTTGTCCTTGCCGCGCATGCGTTTGCCCTCGGACTTCGGCGCCTCCACGGGCGGGAATAGGCCGAAATTGACGTTCATCGGCTGGAAGGAGCGTTTTCCCGGTTCGTCATCCGATACGATGTGGCCACCGGTGATGTGGTTTAGCAGCGCGCCGAACGCTGTGGTGAGCGGCGGCAGCGACGGCGCCTGGCCGAGCCGCTCAGTGGCGGCGAAGCGGCCGGCGAGCAGGCCGATCGCAGCGCTCTCGACATAGCCTTCGCAGCCGGTGATCTGGCCGGCAAAACGTAGTCCCGGGCGCGATTTCAGTTGCAGCGAAGCATCGAGCAGGGTCGGCGAGTTGATATAGGTATTGCGGTGCAAGCCGCCGAGCCGGGCGAAATCGGCGTTTTCGAGACCCGGTATGGTGCGGAACACGCGCACCTGCTCGGCATGCTTGAGCTTGGTCTGGAAACCGACCATGTTGTAGAGCGTGCCCAGCGCATTGTCCTGCCGCAACTGGACGACGGCATAGGCCTTTACCGTCGGGTTGTGGACATTGGTCAGCCCCATCGGCTTCATCGGCCCGTAGCGCAAAGTCTCGACGCCGCGCTCTGCCATGATCTCGATCGGCAGGCAGCCGTCGAAATAGGGCGTGCCTTCCCATTGCTTGAACTCGGTCTTCTGGCCGTCGACCAGCGCCTGGACGAAAGCAAGGTACTGGTCCTTGTCCATGGGGCAATTGATGTAGTCCTTGCCGGTACCGCCGGGTCCGACCTTGTCGTAGCGTGACTGAAACCAACAGATGTTCATGTCGATCGTGTCGAAATGGACGATCGGCGCGATCGCGTCGAAGAAGGCGAGCGCATCGGCGCCGGTCGCCTCCGCGATCGACTGGGCAAGTGAGGGTGCGGTCAATGGACCGGTGGCAATGATCGCTTGATCCCAATCCGCCGGCGGCAGGCCCGGTATTTCCTCGCGCTGGATGGTGATCAGCGGGTGTGCTTCGAGTTTTTTCGTCACCGCGTCGGCGAATCCGTCGCGGTCGACGGCAAGCGCACCGCCGGCCGGAACCTGGTTGGCGTCGCCGGCGCTCATGATCAACGAGCCGGCCAGCCGCATTTCGGCATGCAACAGGCCGACGGCGTTGTTTTCGGCGTCGTCGGAGCGGAAGGAGTTGGAGCAGACCAGCTCGGCCAGGCTATCGGTCTTGTGTGCATCGGTGCCGCGAACGGGCCGCATTTCATGCAGGATGACGGGAACGCCAGCCTGTGCTGCCTGCCAGGCAGCCTCGGAACCGGCGAGTCCGCCGCCGATGATGTGGATAGGATTTTTGCTCATGAGCGTCGGAATAATCGCTTGATGCGGCGATTGCAATTGCCTGCGCGGTGCAGGCAAACAGCGGTTCGGGCAATCACCCCGAATATAACAACACCCGCCGGGGGAGGAGGTCCGGCGGGTGTCGTTTTTGGGGTCGACCCTCGGGAGGAGGTGAAGGCCGACCGTATCCGTCATCGCCGGGGAGGAGGTCGGCTTTGACGAAAACTCTTTCGCCGTTTTTGAAAGGGGCGAAACCCTTTGGGGCAAAAATTCATTTTGCCCCTGGCAAACAACGCCCGCCGCGGGAGGAGGTTGCGGCGGGCGCCGTTTTTGTGGCCAACCTTCGGGAGGAGGTGAAGGTCGGGCCCATTCGTCATCGCCGGGGAGGAGGTCGGCTTTGACGAAAACTCTTTCGCTGTTTTTACGAGGGGCGAAACCTCTGGGGCAAAATCAGCCTTGCCTCGGGGAAACAACGCCCGCCGCGGGAGGAGGTGCGGCGGGCGCCGTTTTTGTGGTCAACCCTCGGGAGGAGGTGAAGGTTGACCGGATCCGTCAAGGTCGGGGAGGAGGTCGACCCTGGCGAAATTCTGGTTAGATCGCCCGGCGGGCGATGACCTTGATTTCGTCGCGGACGATACCGAGGTCATGCAGCTGGCGGTTCGAGAGGCGACCCAGCTCGGTAACCGTCTCGCGATAAACGCGCCAGTTACGATAGTTGCGGATCAGGTTCATTGTCGTTCTCTTTTTCAAAACTGGTTCGGACCATTCGCGGTCCGAAGAATTAGACCGCCTTGCGAGCGACGTAAGGAATATCGCTGCGGCTAATGCCGAGGTCGGTCAGTTCGCGGTTGCTCAGGCGGCTCAGCTCGGACACGGTGTCTCTGTAGCGGCGCCAGTTGCGGTAGTTGCGGATCAGGTTCATGGTAGTTCTCGTTTCGTCTTTCTTGCGGATCATTCCGTTTGTGTACGAACCATAAATAGGCGGGCCTATATCGATTTAAAAGCGCTATGGCTGCATGGCAGCAATGCAAATTGTGCAATGCAGCATTAACGCGCGTTCACGGACCTGACACAAAGAAACCCGAATCGGAAAATGCCGCAGCGTCAACGGTTTGACCTCGTCGGCTGACAAGAAGACCAAACTGGGGAGAAGCGGCATGGCGGGTTATTCGTCGCGGGTCAGGGTGGATATTGCCCGCTGGCAGCAGGCCGGGCTGATCGATGCGCCGACGGCCGATTCGCTCGCGCGCGATATCGAGGCTAACGAGCGCAAATCGCTCAGCTTCGGCTCGATCCTGGCGATGATGGCTGCCTTGCTGTTCGGCGCCGCCATCCTGATTTTCGTCGCCGCCAACTGGGACGCGGTTCCGCGGCTGGCGCGCGTTCTGGCACTCTTTGCGGTTATCGTTGGCGGTTACATCGGCGGCGCGGTGTTGAAGACGCGCGACCATGCGGCGATCGGCGAGGCGCTGTGGATCGTAGCCGCAGCGGGTTTCGGCGGCTCGATAGCGCTTATCGGCCAGATGTATCATCTGTCCGGCGACGAGGCCTCGGCTCTGGTCACCTGGGGCGCCGGCACGGCATTGGCGGCGGTGATGTTGCGTTCGAACCCGCTGACTGTCGCTTCTGTCGGCATTGCCGATGCCTGGCTGTTTCTGAAAGGCTTCGACTATTTCAGCCGCAGTGATCTTCCGCATGCCTTCGTCGTCATGGCGACCGTGCTGTATGCCGTCTCGTTCTGGACCCGCAGCCAGCTGGCTCGGCACCTGATCATCCTGTCGGTGCTGTTCTACCTGGTGCTGCTGATCACGAACCACGACACGCTGCAGGTTGCGATCCCGCTGGTCATCGTCTCGGCGCTGGTGTTCGCGGCCTCGGTCCTGGCGCCGGACCCCGTCGACAGGATCGTGCAACTCGGCGGCCGCTTACCCTTGCACGCGTTGCTCGGCTTCCTGACCGGTCTGGCGATGATCCAGTTCGAACTGGCTGACGAGAGCACCTACAACAGCGGTTTCGCCATCGCTTCGGTCATCGCCCTGGCTGGCATCGTCGCGGCAATCGTGCTGGCGGGACGGGAGAGCCGTGGGTTGCGCTGGCTTGCCTATGCCGGTTTCGCCTTCGAACTCGCCATCATCTATGTCGTGACCTTGCAATCGATGCTCGACACGGCCGGCTTCTTCCTGGCCGCCGCGGTGCTGCTCGGCGTCCTTGCGCTGGTCATCATGCGCGTGGAAAAACGCATGAAGGGTCCAGTCGCCGGGGGAGTCGCAGCATGATGACCGGGAAAAGACTAGTTGTCTCGGCGCTGGTGCTGGCGCTTGTCCAGATCGGCTTCCTGGGCTGGATCATCGCCGGCCGAGCGGCGATCCTGCGCAACGGCAAGGAAGTGCTGCTGAAGGTCGAACCCATCGACCCGCGCGACCTCCTGCGCGGCGACTATGTTGTCCTCGGCTACGAGATTTCGCGGATACCGGTGAAAATGATCACCAACATTCCGCCCGGCAAATTTTCGAGCGACGACACCATGATCGTCGTCCGCCTGAGCAAGGGCGCCGATGCCTATTGGCAGCCGACGACCGCCTGGTTCGGCAAGGCGCCGACGCCGGCCGCTGCCGGCGAGGTTGATATCGTTGGCCATGTCGCCGAGGGCTGGGATCTTCGCGGCGATGTCACGACCATCGCGCCGGACTATGGCATCGAGCGCTTCTACTTGCCGGAAGGCGAGGGGACGGCGATCCAGAACGACATGCGGGTGCGGCCGTTCGGCATCCGGCTCGCGCTCGCCAGTGACGGCACCGCGCAAATCAAGGCGCTGGTCGACGGTGACAGGACGCTGTTCGAGGAACCGCTATATTAATAACGATGGATGCCGGTGATCGGTGCGAACAGCGCGGCGCCGGAATGGACTCATTTTTGTATCAACTGTGGTACCCCGCCGGGCGGAGCGTGTGCCACTATACGAAATAGCCAATAGATTGTTCGCAAGAAAGTTCACTGACTCAGGGATGGAGAACTCCGCTGATCAACTCCGGACCTTACTCGTCTCGGCGATGATTTTGGGATAGGGGCCAATCGATATTGTGTAGCTAAAGTCTGCTACGCCTTTTTCCTGCTTGTGTATCGAGGGGCTGCGCACAACCCAGTCATACACGCCAGAAACCATGCAGCGATCGTTTGCACAGGTGACCACAGTGCTGTCATTGCGGACGTTATATGCGCGTTCGGGCCATCGCTGGTAATATTTCCTCTTGTCCTGAATGATCGAACTCAGGTTCGTCAACTTGCCATAATAGTCGACCGTGCGAGCGTAGGACGCTTGAACTTGAGCAAGAGCGAAATCGTCGTTGTCGCCATGATGCTCGAGGAGATCCTTGACGAAGGCGACCGCAGCGCTCTCCGCCTGTTGCCTTGCGTCGGGTGCAGGCACTGGTACGGGCGCAGGATCTGGCCTCGTCGACACCTGCGGTGTATCTGGGGGCGATTGGTTCGCTGCGACATTGGTCACACGTAACTCTGCCATTTCGCCGGCCGATAGATACCTTATGTCATGCTTGTCATAGCTCGAAGCCAATTCCATCAGCTTGGGGTCCACTCCCATCTCGACTACATAGGATGTGATTGCGGCCGTTCCGAGCTGGACACGGGCCTTTGCTTCTTCTCTGGACATCCCGTCAGCCGGTTTCAAGAACGCCCGATGAACGCCTATAGAACCTGGTTCGGCAACACGGTGGACGCCACCCAAGAAGGCCAGTGAGCAGGCTGAAGCGCACTGCAATTGGCGAACCTGTAGCGTATCCAACCCCGCCGCGCGGATCATACGCCCCAACCGAAGCGCGCTGCCGACATTGCCGCCGGGGGAGTTGAATACGATCATCCGGGCCCCGCTGCTCACAACCGCGTTGCTAAAAGCGTTCAGGGGTTCATTGTTGTTGAACTCGCCGGAAACAACAAGAAACGGCTGCTGCCCTGGAGACGAAGCAGGCGTGTATTCTAGGGCCTCAACTTTACATGTTGCTGCCGCGACAATTGACGCTACCGCCACAACTAGAGAAACTACTCGCACAGCCCGACAGCGCCCCAACCTGCCTGCCGCAAGTAAGAACCTGTCAACGAACTATTTCAAGGGCCTTCATTGAAAGTTGGATTTAATTCGAAGCGGTCATTGGCCTAAAAATTGGTGCGGATGAAGGGACTCGAACCCCCACGCCTTTCGGCACTGGAACCTAAATCCAGGGCGTCTACCAGTTCCGCCACATCCGCATGGACCGGCAATCCCATGTAGCCATCATTCTGTCAATGTCGGAGACAAGATGTTGGGTCAGAGACAAGATGTTGGATCAGGATCAAAATGTCGGTCATTCGCCGAAATGCGAAGACTGTTGAAAATTGGCCTCGCCTGTGACAAAAGGCGTGTCAAATGTGACGGGACGCGCCGATCCGCTTCTGCAGAATGTGATAAGAAGTAGGAAAAACAAGAACTTATTCACATTTTGGAACGCAGTTTGGGAGAGTTTGAGCCGGATTTTCGGTCAAATCGCCAGGTTCCGTACCAAAAGCCATTCCCGGCAAGAATATACCGGCAGGCTGTAAACGGCAGAGGCCGTGCAGTCTCATTGGTGAAAACAAAGGTTTTACGATGCAGGTCACCGAAACGCTCAACTCCGGTCTCAAGCGCGAGATCAAGATCACCGTGCCGGCCGGTGACATGGAAGCCAAGCTGATGGCACGGCTTTCGGACGCCAGGAACAAGGTCCGCATCAACGGCTTCCGTCCCGGCAAGGTGCCGGTGCAGCACCTGCGCAAGGTCTACGGCAAGTCGTTCATGGCCGAAGTGGTCAATGAGATCCTCAACGATTCGACCCGTTCGATCATTACCGGGCGTGGTGAGAAGGCTGCCATGCAGCCCGAAGTCATCATGACCGAGGACGAGAAGGAAGCTGAGAAGATCCTGGCCGGCGGCGCCGATTTCGAGTTCCGCCTCAACTACGAGGTCATTCCGGCGATCGAGATCAAGGACTTTTCCGACATCAAGGTGACACGCCAGGTGTTCGACGTGCCGGACAGCGAGATCGACGAGCAGGTCCAGCGCGTTGCCGAATCGGCGCGCAGCTACGAGCCGAAGACCGGCAAGGCTGCCATTGGCGACCGCGTCTCCATCGATTATGTCGGCAAGATCGATGGCGAGGCCTTCAATGGCGGCGCCGGTACCGATCAGCCGCTGGTGCTGGGCTCGAAGGAGTTCATCCCCGGCTTCGAGGATCAGCTGGTCGGCGCCAAGGCCGGTGACGAAAGGCAGGTCACCGTGACCTTCCCGGAAAACTACCAGGCGGCGCATCTTGCCGGCAAGGAAGCGACCTTCGACGTCACCGTCAAGGAAGTGTCCCAGCCCGGCGCGCTGGAAATCAACGATGAGACCGCCAAGAACCTCGGCCTGGAGTCGCTGGAGCGTCTACGTGACGTGGTGCGCGGCCAGATCGAAAACCAGTTCGGGGCCATGACGCGCCAGAAGGTCAAGCGCCAACTGCTCGACCAGCTCGACGCGTCCTACTCGTTCGAGGCGCCATCGAAACTTGTCGATGCCGAGTTCAACAACATCTGGGCGCAGGTCGTTCGCGACCTGGAAGCGGCCGGACGCACCTTCGCCGACGAAGAGACGACGGAAGAAGAGGCGCGCGCCGAGTATCTGCGTCTCGCCGAGCGCCGCGTGCGCCTCGGCCTGGTGCTGGCTGAAATCGGCGAGAAGGCCGGCGTCACCGTATCGGATGACGAGCTGCAGCGCGGCCTGTTCGAGCAGGTGCGCCGCTATCCCGGCAACCAGCAGCAGGAAGTCTTCGAATTCTACCGCAACAACCCGGAAGCGCTGAACACGCTACGCGCGCCGATGTTCGAAGAGAAGGTAGTCGATCATCTACTCGGCCAGATTTCGGTTACCGACGTCAAGGTCAGCAAGGAAGAGCTGATGGCCGACGACGAGGGGGACGAAACCGCCGCCAAGGCGAAGCCGGCGAAGAAAGCCGCCGCCAAGAAGGCTGACGAGAAGAAGGCCGACGACGCCGAAGAGACCAAGAAGAAGGCCGCGCCGAAGAAGAAGGCCGCGAAGGACGCCGAATAACACCAGCGCCCTAGCTAAAACAGGAAGGCCGCCCTCGGGCGGCCTTTTTCGTTGCCAAACTGCAACAGCCGCGACACTTCGCGCGGGACGGCCTGTGGCGACCAAGCTTTGATCATTATCTGCGCTTCTATTGCAGCCGCTTGGGTTGTTGGAGGACGTGTTGAAGCTGTTCGTCGAAATGGGACACGCTGTGGCAATTGCCCTGGTCCTGGTCTCGGTATGCGGCATTGCCCGTGCCGAAGCGGTGCTTGACAATTGGCGGTTCGAAACGGGCGAAGACGGCGTCGTCACGGCCTCGCTCTATGCCACCAACAAGCTGATCACCGGTGGCGGCGCCTTGAGCTACAGCCCGATCCTAACGATTGCCTGCCGGGCAAACGGCGAGCCGCATTGGACCGAATGGCTGCAACTGAATGACGGTGTCTCGGCCAGCCGCAAGATCACCATGTCGGTGACGGTCGACCAGGGCAGCAAGTTCGACGAAAGCTGGTCGGTCGGGCCGCGCGGCAGGACGCTGGTGCGCGATGGTGCCGATGGCATCAGGCGCCTTGCTGCCGCGAACCGGCTCCAGCTATCGTGGCGCTTCGGGCTGCTTTCGGGACGCGGCGAGGCCGACTTCAACCTTTCCGGGTTCGGTGAAGCGGTCAACCAAGTGGCCGGCAACTGCAATGCCGACCCGCCGTGACCGGATCGATGGGCCAAAGCGGCATTGTTTGCTCAAGCGCTCACCTTTTGGAACCCACCACTTAGATTAGCAGCAGGCCCTTCATCGAGGCGTTGCCCTTGCGCCCGATGATGATGTGGTCATGCACAGCGATCCCCAGCCGCTTGCCGGCGTCGATGATCTCCTTCGTCATCTCGATATCGGCGCACGACGGCGTCGGATCACCTGAAAGATGATTGTGCATCAATCTTGAGAAACGACGTAACAGCTTGAAAAAGCGTCGAAAAATGAGATTGGCGGAAGGCGTTGATGCCGGTAATTGAGAGCGGTTAATCATGGGTCCCCGTGAATGTCACGCGCCATCAGACTGGTTCATGGACGGGCGGCGGCACTTCACGATACTCTGTTGCTCCTAAGCCTTCTTGGCCGCACGTGGCCCAAAGCGGACGTGAAGACGTAGGTGCACCCCAGCCTGCCATTTGGATGGCCAACTTAAGAGCCAAGTCGTCATCAAACGCTCTCGGGGCTGTACATATCGAATGGAAACGTGATCCTAAATACCCCGTTATCAGGACCTGCGTTCTTCGCTTTCACCAGAGTTGCGATAGTCTCAGATGCAAAACGCTCTATGGGGTGTGACAGGATCAGCGAAATCGTACCGTCTATCAAAGCAGCCCGCGTATCTTCAAAGAGTTCATAGCCTACGGTAACGAAGTCTTCCCGTTTTGGAGTAGCCCTGAGTGCGGCTATCGCACCTGTAACACCACCCCCTGAGATGAATAGTCCGCACATATCCGGATGATCTGTCAGCAGCTTTTCGACATGTTCACGGGCAACCACGGCTGACTCGTAAGTTGGCAACGGTTCGAGCAGCGTGAATTCCGAATTATGTTCACGGAAGTAAGAACGAAACCCGCTTTCGTTCATTTCCTGGTTCCGCAATCGGTGGCTGCCGACAAGAATGCCTATCTTGCCCGGTTCCCGCACCATGCGGTCAAACGCCCAGGCAGCGGTGCGTCCTACTTTCCAATTATCGAGCCCGACAAAGCTGATGGCTCCCTTGGCCGTGAGGGGGCCGATAAGTGAAACGACCGGCACGCCGCTTTCAAGAACTGCGTCAATCGCGTCAGCAACGGCAGGATGCTGCGGCGCTACAATCGCAAGTGCTTCGCACCGCCCGCCGAGCGACTGAATATGTGCCGCGACTTTCTCCGGCGTGAGGTCTTCCATGTACTCGACCGTCAGATCGATATTGCAGGCAGGATAAGCTTCCGCAGCTTGCGCAATTGAATCGCCGAGTAGGCGATAGAAGCGTCTCTCCCGTCGCTGCAGCAAAACCCCGACACGGTGGATCACCTCTTGTGCCTTCGCCGCCTGCTTGATGGTGCCAAGTCCGTAGAAGCCGATTTCCTCAGCGGCTGCCAAAACGCGTGTGCGCGTATTGCTCCGGACCGATTCAGGCTCGGACAGTACTCGATTGACCGTTGACACGGATACACCTGCAGCTTTTGCCAAGTCTGGAATGGTTGGTCTCTTCATGTCAAAAATTCCATTACCCTGGTTTCGGCATCTCAAAAAATATCATCCATACAAATTTTCGAAATGATTTGAGACGAATTTCCGAAGCGATAGTAATCCAGATTGACGTGAAAGATGTCAACGTAGCATTCATTACGCGTTGACAGTGCTCAGCGATCTAGGAGCCGTCAGCGCTTTGGGGGGAGGCCCAGCGCACAATTTGGGACGAGGAGGCTCAACATCGTTGTGTTGAGATCGCGGAACTGCGCGTGCCTACCGGGATCGGCCGCACGGCCAAAAAAGGCAAAAAAGTATGTCGAGCCGCAGCCATGCGGCTTTAACCTGAGGAGGAATTTCGACATGTCGTTCACCAAGAAAATTGCTACCGCAGCCATGGCATTCATGCTGGCATCCAGCGCTCATGCGGGTGACACGGATATCGCCGTCATCGTGGGTTCGGCCCAAGATGGCTTCTGGAACATGGTCAAGAAGGGCGTCGATGATGCTTCGCTGATGGTCAAGGCTAATGGCGGCACCGTCAATTTCATGCAGACCCAAAACTATGACAACTTCGGCCCGGACCTCGCTTCGCTAATCGAACAGGCCGTAGCCCAGGGCGCTAAAGGTATTGCTATCCCGAACTGGCTGCCAGAATCCGAAACCCCTGCCCTCAAGGCTGCGCGGGACAAGGGCGTGGTGATCATCTCCTTCAACGCTGGCCAGAGTGAGATGGATAATTACGGCTCGCTAAACTATTTTGGGTCGGACGAATATCTGGCAGGTGTTGAGGGTGGCAAGTATCTCGCTGCTCATGGTGCAAAGAAAATCCTCTGCCACATCCAGAACCCAGGTGCCGTAAATCTCGAAACCCGCTGCAAGGGCGTTCAAGACGGTGCGAAGAAGGCTGGCGCAGACACCTTCATCCTCCGTGTTCCTGCTAACCTTGACCAGGACATGAATGGTACCTCTGAAGCAATCAAATCCGAGCTGATCGCCGATCCGTCCATTGACGCCGTCATCACGCTCGCTGCATGGGCTGCAGATGCTGCCGCTAGCTCCATCGATCAGCAGAGCAAGGCCGGCAAGATTCAGCTTGGCACCTTCGATATGTCCGCCTCGGTTCTGGATCGCATTTCGAAGGGCACCCAGACCTTCGCAATCGACCAGCAGCCTTATCTGCAGGGGTACCTCGCAACCTCCATGCTGTTTGCAAACCTGAAGTTCGGCACTGCGATTGCAACGAAGCCGGTTCTGACTGGTCCGGCGATTGTCGACAAGACCAATGTTGCTTCGGCAATCGAAGGCGTCAAACTCGGCGCACGTTGAGGCTGGCCCGAGGCTTGAGACCTGGCCGCTAACCGGGCCGGGTCTCATCCATGCTCCCTCTATGTAGCTTCGTCTGCGCTAACTGAGGATTTTGCTTCCATGACCGCCACAAACCTAAGAACCAGCACCGTTGAAACACCCGCCATCGAGAGTGAATCGGCCATTTCATCCATTAAGGCCTTTTTTCGCACCCCTGCCGCTGGTGCTCTCATGGGATTCGTGGCTGTATTCATCCTTTTTGCGATGTTCGGATATAGCCGCAACTTTTTGTCCGTAGCTGGTGTAACTACGTGGGTGAACTTCGCGTCACTCATAGGAATGATTGCAATTCCGGTCGGGTTCCTGATGATTGCCGGTGAACTCGATATTTCAACCGGTGCTGTACTTCCCGCGTCCACGATGACAGTTGCGATTGTCTGCGAGCACTATCAGATGCCTGTGCTTGTCGGTGTAGCTGCAGCGCTTGCCATCGGTGCACTGATCGGCTTCATTAATGGATACATCGTAACTCACACGCGCGTGCCGTCGTTCATCGTGACATTGGCGACGCTCTTTGCAGTGGCAGGCGTCACGCTCTACCTGTCGATCTTCTTCATCAACAACACCAATTCCTTCTATCACGCGCCAGATTGGGCAAAATCGCTCTTCGGCGGGAAGGTGTATGGCTTCAATTCTTCCGTCTTCTGGTGGGGTGGGCTTGTCGCAGCATTCGTCTTCTTTCTGCATTACTCTCCGAAGGGAAGCTGGGTCTTCGCTCTTGGTGGAGACCAGGAAAGTGCGAGAAACGCAGGTATTCCTGTAACCAGGATGAAGATTGCACTCTTCATGCTGTGTTCCATATCGGCGGCCTTTGCTGGTGTCCTTCAGGTGATGACATTCAGCTCCGCAACGTCTCAGGCCAATTTTGGCCTGATCTTCAACACCATTATCGCCGTGGTCGTAGGTGGCGTTCTCCTCACGGGTGGTTTTGGTACTGTAATGGGCATTGTCTTCGGGGTGCTCACCCTTTCGATTGTTACCCAAGCTATTGGTTTCACGGAGATCGACAGAAACCTGTCCTTCCTAATCATCGGTGTCATGCTTTTGATCGCTGTCCTGCTCAACGACACGTTTCGTCATTTGGCCACCAGCTGGTCGACGTCCAGGAAGAAATAGGAGAGCGACAATGTCCGATAAGAAACCCGTTCTCGAATTTCGAAACGTCGACAAATCGTTTGGCCATATTGATGTTCTGAACGATATCAGCCTCAAGGTGGGTGAAGGCGAAGTGCTCTGCCTGCTTGGCGACAACGGCGCGGGTAAGTCGACGCTCATCAAAACGTTGTCTGGTGTCTATCAGCCGACGCGTGGCGAAATTCTGATGGATGGTCAGCCCGCACTTTTCTCCAGTCCCCGTGAGGCTCAGGAACGCGGGATAGCTACGGTTCACCAATTCGGTGGGACATATCCATTGATGTCCATAGGACGCAACTTTTTCATGGGTTCGGAGCCGACAAAGGGTTGGGGACTGTTCAAGTATTTCGACCGTAAAACTGCCAACCTAGTGGCGGTTGTAGAGGTTCAGAAAATGGGGATCACACGCATCACCGACGGGGATCGTTTGGTCGGTGGCCTTTCCGGAGGAGAGCGCCAGTCGCTCGCGATTGCCCGTGCTGTCTATTTCGGAGCCCGTGTTCTCATTCTCGACGAGCCGACGGCAGCCCTCGGCGTCAAGCAGGCTGCTCACGTACTGCGTATCGTCAATGAGGCCAAGCGTCGTGGCCTCGCGGTCATTTTCATCACCCATCAGGTGATGCATGCCATGGCAGTGGGCGATCATTTCGCAGTGCTCATTCGTGGTGCAATTGCGGCCGACTTCCGCAAGGGGGAAAAGACACGCGAGCAGATCGCTGATCTGATGGCCGGTGGTGAATCCATGGCCAGTCTCGAAGCCTCTATTGAAGGGTATATGGAGACCCATGACGGTCTTCCGCCACCGCCCGCTCACTGAGTGAATATTGGCATAGCCGACAAGTAGTGGAATTTGTTGAATGGAAGCGGTTGAGCTCTTGTGCCAACCGAATGGAAGGAGTTTGTCCAATGGTGCGTGTAGCAGTCATTGGTGCAGGGCTGATGGGCGCTGACCACGCCAAGATCGTCGTGGAGGAAATGCCGGGCGCGACCCTTCAGGTGGTCTGCGACATGGATAAAGTCCGCGCGCGCAAGGTGGCCGATGCCCATGGTGCGGCAGACGTTGCAAGTAATCCGGAAGCCGTGATTGGTCGTGCCGATGTGGATGCGGTGATCGTCGCGAGCCCGGACTTCACTCATGCGCCGCTGTCACTCGCCTGCATCAACGCAGGCAAGAAGGTGCTCTGCGAAAAGCCCCTATCGCAGGCCTCGGCCGAATGCCTCTCGATCATGCAGGCCGAACAGGAAGTTGGTCAAAAGTTCGTCCAGCTCGGCTTCATGCGGCGCTACGACCAGTCCTATGTCGAGATGAAAGAGGCAATTGAAAGTGGCACGCTTGGCCGAGCCCTGATGATGCACAACTTCCACCGCAATGTGGAAACGCCAGCCTCCGACTTCACCGGTGCCATGGCAATCACCAATTCCGCCCCGCATGAGTTCGACGTCGTGCGCCATGTACTTGGCACCGAATATGCCTGGATCTCTGCCTTCCAGCCGAAGCGCTCTGATCGACGCGTCGCGCCCGTCTTCATGGTCCTCGAAACCGTCGATGGCCAGCTCGTCAACATCGAGATCAACAACAACGCTGCATACGGCTACGACGTTCGTGCCGAACTTGTGGGCGAGCAGGCGAGCATTTCCATGAGCCATGTCGCTTATACCCATCTCGAACGCTCGCTTGGCGTCCACACCGGCTACGATGCCGATTGGCGGACCCGCTATTTCGATGCCTATCGCCGCCAGAACCGCGCCTTCCTACGCTTCGTCGACACAGACGTGTTTCCCGAGATCGCATCAAGCTGCTGGGATGGCTATGCCGCAGCAGTTGCCGCCGAGGCAGGCGTAACGGCACTCGCTTCCGGGCAGAAGCAGCTCGTCACCATGATTTCCAAGCCGGAGTTCTACGCATGAAACTGGGTTTTGTATCTGACAGCCTCGGCGGCATGCCGCTCGACGACCTTCTCGACAACGCTGCACGCATGGGCGTCTCCGGTATTGAGGTCAACACCTGCGGCTGGTCGACCGCACCGCATTTCGATCTCAAATCCATGCTGGGTAACACGGTCGCGCAGAAAGACTTCCTCAAGGGCTTTTCAGATCGTGGGATTGATGTGATCAGCCTCAATGCCAATGGCAATCCGCTTCACCCGACCGATCCGGCTCAGGGTGAAGGTCTGAAGAACACCATCCGGGTCGCAGGCGAGATGGGCATCAAGACCGTCTGCACCATGTCTGGCCTACCTGCGGGCAATCCGTCCGATACCATGCCAAACTGGGTCGTCTCTTCCTGGCCGCCGGAAACGCAGGCGATCCTCAAATACCAGTGGGAAGAAAAACTCTTCCCGTTCTGGACCGAGATCGTGGCGCTGGCAAATGAATGCGGTGTGGAAAAGATTGCGCTCGAACTGCATGGCAACCAGTGCGTCTACAACGTGCCGTCGCTTCTGAAACTCCGTCAAGAAGTCGGCCCTGTCATTGGCGCGAACCTCGATCCCTCGCACCTCTTCTGGATGGGAGCCGATCCGCTGATAGCAGCCGAGGCATTGGGGGAGGCCGTCTATCACGTCCATGCCAAGGACACATTCTTGAACGCGCCCAAACAGGCAGTGACCAGCCTCCTCGAAAACGGCAACCTGACCGACATTCCAGCCCGCTCCTGGTCATACATCACACTCGGCTTCGGCCACAGTGAGGAGTGGTGGCGACAGTTTTGCTATCGCTTGAAGATGGCTGGCTACGACGGCTGGCTTTCAATCGAGCATGAGGACGTGCTTCTCAACTCACTTGAGGGCCTCGAAAAATCCGTGGCCCTTCTCAAGGGTGTCATGCCGGTTGCACCGGCCGATTTCAAACTTCAGGAAATCTAAGATGAGCTTCCAACTTGCTGCTTGCGCCGAAATGCTCTGGCGCGACAAACCAATCGAATGGCGGGCAAGCCGCCTGAAGGAAATGGGCTTCGGCGTTGGCCTTTGGAACTGGCCCGCCTGGAATCTTGATGCGCTTGAAAAAACCGGTGCCACCTTCACTATCATGAATGGCTATCTCGAAGGTCGGCTCACCGATGCAGAAGGTTGTGAGATGCTTCTGGCATCTGCCACGGAAACGGCGAAGGTCGGCAAGCGGCTCGGTGTCCACCGCCTCAATCTGCATGGCACAGGGCTTGGCGACATGGGCATTCCGATCCTGAAGATCGGTGCCTTCGCGCCGGGCATGGAACAGCGGGCTCGCGATACACTCAACCGCATCTGCGATCTGGCAGAAGCCGAGGGTCAGGTCTTCACGTTGGAAAACCTCAACCCAATCGATCACCCCGGCTGCCCCTTCGGCTCGACGGCAGACGTGCTTGCGCTCGTTGCAGCCGTCAACCGCCCGCAACTGCGAATTAACCTCGATCTCTACCATACCCAGATCGGTGAAGGTGATCTTATCCGCTGGTGTAAGGCCTGCCTGCCCTGGATCGGGGAAGTTCAGGTGGCTGATAATCCCGGCCGTTGCGAGCCGGGCACGGGCGAAGTGAACTGGCATGGCGTCGCAAAAGCCCTGAAATCCATGGACTACGCGGGGCCGGTCGGTATGGAAGCCTTTGCCTCCGGTGATCCGGAAGCTGCACTCGAAGCCTTCCGCACCGCTTTCACTATCTGATGTTGTTTTCCTAAGAGGATCATCCGTGTCATCCACCATTCTGAACGTCGGCCTTTTGGGCGCAGGCCGTATTGCTGGCGTCCATGCCACCGCCATTTCCACCAATCCCGGCAGCCGCCTTGCGGCTGTCTCGGACATCAATCAGGCCGCCGCTGAGAAGATCGCCGCCCAGTATGGCGCCGAAGCCTGCTCGACCGATGCGATCCTCAATGATCCCGCCATCAATGCCGTGCTGATTGCCACCTCCACCGATACCCATTCCGACTTGATCGAGCGGGCGACGGCAGCGGGCAAGGCCGTGCTTTGTGAAAAGCCTGTTGACCTCAGCCTTGCAAGGGCACAGTCTTGCCAGAAGGTGGCCGCCGCTACCGGCAAGCCGGTGATGATCGGCTTCAACCGCCGTTTCGATCCCAACTTTGCGGCTCTCAAGGCAGCAGCCGACCGTGGTGAAATCGGCAAGACGGAACTGCTCTCGATCACCTCTTTCGACCCCGCGCCGCCGCCGATCGCCTATATCAAGGTTTCGGGTGGTCTTTTCCGCGACATGATGATCCATGATTTCGACATGGCTAATTTCGTTATGGGGACAGCGCCGGTCTCCGTCTCGGCGGTGGGTACATCGATTGTCGATCCGGAAATTGGCGCGGCAGGCGATGTCGATACCGCCGTCGTGACCCTTGCCTATGCGGATGGCCGGATCGCCGTGATCAAGAACAGCCGCCGAGCCGTCTATGGTTATGACCAGCGGCTGGAGCTTCTCGGCTCCGAAGGGCTGCTACAGGCGCAGAACATGTTGGAAAACACCTTGGTCAAGTCCACGACTTCCGGTGTCACGGGCGCAAAGCCCACCTATTTCTTCCTCGAACGCTACATGCCCGCCTATGCGGCGGAATGGGCAGCATTTGTCAACGCTGTGAAGACAGGCTCGGCTCTGCCGGTCAACCTTGATGATGGTGTCGCAGCGCTCGCCATGGCGGAAGCTGCAACCCAGTCTGCAAAGAACGGGTCTCCGGTGAAATTGGTAGAGATTCTTGGCTGAGCTTTCGGAGAAGCAAAACAATCTCTGTCGGACAACTCCTCCTATCCGATCTAGCGGCGGCCCGACCTTCGGATCGAGCCGCCGCATACTCCTGATGCCGGAGGATGCGACGCGAAGGACTCGATCAAACGAGCTGCTGCGACTACAGGTACCGGCCACAGGATATCAGCTTCAGCGATGGTGCGGACGGGAATGTTCGCCATCCGAAGGAACGTTTTCCCAGACTTCGATCCGGTCGTCCACTTGTGAAGAACGTGGATTGTGCCGGATGGCTCGTCGTCGAAGCGGGGATGATTCCGCGATCTCTCCTCCTAATACATGGCGCAGGCCTGTGTTTCCATCCACGCAAAGTTCGGGGGTTAGATGACAACCTCCAACGACCCTTCCCAATAAGTCATGGCCGAACAAGCACCGGAAGCATGATCATGAGCGCGGAAAAAACCATTCGAAACCTGACGACCATCGCCGAGCTAAAGGATATGATTGTAGCAACCAGGCTTAGCCTCCCAGAGCAACAGGAGCGCGTCGCACGCACGGCTCTCGCCCACCCGGAAATTGTAGCATTCGGCACCGCGCAATCGCTTGCGGACCGATGCGAAGTGTCGCCCTCAACCGTGGTCAGAGTGGCCACTGCTCTCGGGTTCGATAACTTCAGGGAGTTCCGACAGGTTTTCCGTCAGCACATCCGGGAGATTTCGATACGAGCGGCGGACACCCTATGCTGACAGAAAAGCCGCAATAACCGTAAGCGCTGTTGTGGGACCACCTTTCGGGAGTGGTCGCGATCTGTGAGGTTGCCGATCCTGTATTGGGATCGGAGATCGGCTTGTGTCTGGACTTGACCTTACGCTTGGCCCAGAGCGGCAGCCTCGGCGTTTCGAGGTGATAAACGGTGCTGGCGGTCGGCGTCAGTGGTCGGTGGATGACAAGGCGCGGATCATCGCGGAGACGCTGGAGCCGAACGCAGTCGTTTCCGAGGTCGCCCGCCGGTATGGCCTCAGGCCGCAGCAGGTCTTCGCCTGGCGCCGCGAAGCGGGCAAACAGGCCGCTTCGGTGCAGCAAGATTCTCCTGCCTTCGTGCCGGCGGTTGTGGCGGCAGCGGAGCCTGTAGCCAGGCATCCACCGAAGCAGCGGAAACGGCAAGCCACTCGAGACGCCGGCATGATCGAGCTTGAGATCGACGGCATCGCGATGCGCGTCGGCCGGGGCGCCGATACCAAGACGGTGGGCGCAGTGATCCGCGCGCCGAAGGCGACGTCATGATCGGGCCGACGGGTGCGGTCAAGGTCATGGTGGCGACGAAGCCGGTCGACTTCCGCAAGGGCCTCAAGCGCTCATCTTTTGGAACCCACCACTTAGATCAGCAGCAGGCCCTTCATCGAGGCGTTGCCCTTGCGCCCGATGATGATGTGGTCATGCACAGCGATCCCCAGCCGCTTGCCGGCGTCGATGATCTCCTTCGTCATCTCGATATCGGCCCGTGATGGTGTCGGATCGCCTGACGGGTGATTGTGCACCAGGATAATGGCGGTCGCCGAGAGTTCGAGCGCGCGCTTGATTACTTCTCGCGGGTAGACAGGCGTGTGATCGACGGTGCCTGTCTGCTGCAGCTCGTCGGCGATCAGCGCGTTCTTCTTGTCGAGAAACAGGATGCGGAACTGCTCGCGTGCCTCGAACGCCATGACTGATCGGCAATAGTCGAGAAGCTGCGTCCACGACGAGAGGATTTCGCGGCCGTGGACCTCGCCGCGCGCCATGCGCTGGGCGGTCGCCGCGACGATTTTCAGGTCGAGCGCCACAGCCGGGCCGATGCCCTTGACCTCCTGAAGCAGGCCAAGCGGTGCGCCAAGCACTTCAGCCAGCGTGCCGAAGCGTGCCAGCAGCGCCTTGGCCGCCGGCTTGGTGTCGGCGCGAGGAATCAGGCGAAAGAGCAGAAGTTCCAGAACTTCGTAGTCGGGCAGGGCGTCCGGACCTGCCGAGGCAAAGCGCTCGCGCAGGCGGTCGCGATGGCCGAGATAGTGCGGCTTTTCGCCGATCGCCGCCTTGGTTTTCGCAGCTGGTCGCATCGGCGCTTCGGAGAAGAAACTCCGCTCGTCGTCGTCGCTTGTGTTGGCCATATGCCCCCCGGCGCTGACATTAGAACCGTTCTGGCCCGGATCGAAACATTTCCGTTCTCCGATCGCGAGACTATCCCTACAGATCGTGACGGCTGCCGCTATCAGCCTCCGGCTTCCTAATACGGCGGCCAGATGAAACCACGATTTGCGCAACAAGACTTAACATCGCTTATCGCATGCGGCCACGTTCATCTGACATGTGACGGGATCGAAGGCTCGTTGCCTCGCTATACTTAAGCAGGGATGTTCGCCAAGCATGCCGAGGCGTGGCGCGGAACCGCGATCCTTGGTGAAGCAAGATGGCTAGCCCGCCTGCAGGAAGGCGCGGGCAAAGCCGGGCTCCACGGCTTTGATCGTTCCGTCGGGCAGCTTGAGCAGGCGGTCGATCGCGACACCGTAGAGCCTGAGGCGCTCTTCGAGCAGGAGCGCGGCCTCCTCGATGTTTCCTTGGTCGGCCTGACGAAGCGCGCGATGCATCACGTCGCGAAAGATCAGCCTGATCTGCAGCAGCATGTCGGCGAACGCCAAGGGATCGGGTACGTCAAAAGCGTCCTCTTCGCTACCCTTCTTCAGCAGATCAGCTATCAACGGTAGGGCAAGCTCCCTGGCAGCCAGATCGACCCGGTGGAAGAGCACGACGTTCTCAGGTCGAAACAGGACCGCAAAGGTCGTCCTGAGCTGCGGCGCGAGCTCGACATTCAGCCGCTGCGAACCTGCGAAAAGCGCGTTGAGCCGGCCGACTGGTCCGAGCGACGGATCGTCGAGCATCGGTTGCAACTCGGCGAGGCTGTCGCGGGCAAGCCGCGCCGCGAGCGCCTCCAGCAGCGCCTCCTTGGAGGCGAAGTAGTGGTAGAAGGCACCTTTCGACAGGCCAGCCGCGCGGATGATGTCTTCTACCGTCGTATTGTCATAACCGCGCTCGAAGAACAGGCGCTGTGCGCAGTCGAGAAGCTCGGCGGAGCGTATTTCAGGCGCTTTTCTTGCTCTGGCCAATAACGTTTCCCGCGGCGGCTTTCCTGAAAAACGTGATCGACGGACCGGAACGCGGCAGCCGCCAAGACGTTCTCCCGTACTATAGACCGACGGTCGGTCTGACGCCACAGGTCTCGCCAAAAAGGAGCATGCATGCGGTTGAGGCGCTGGATTGCGGGTATGGCCATCGTTGCGGTGGCGGCAGGCGGTGCCGCGGCCTGGTATTTTCTGAGGCCGGCACCTGTTTCGGTGGTGACCGCCAAGCGCGGCGCCGCCGCCGAGATCGTCTATGCCAGCGGCGCAGTCGAGCCCAAGATCTGGGCCAAGGTGGCGCCGGTCGTGCGCGAGAGGATCATAGAGCAGTGCGACTGCGAAGGATCGCGGGTCGGGCGCGGCCATGTGCTCGCCAAGCTTGACGACAGCGAGGCGAAGGCCGTGCTTGGCGAACTTGAGGCGCGGCGGGCGCTCGCCGAACAGGAGTTCCAACGCCAAACCGTGCTCGCGCAAAAAAATGCAGCGAGCCAACAGGCGCTCGATCGCGCGCGTAGCGAACTATCGCAGATAGAAGCGCAGCTTGCCGCGCAAAAGGCACGACTTGAGACTTACATATTGCGGGCGCCGAGTCCCGGCGTCGTGTTGAGGCAAGACGGCGAGGTGGGCGAGATCGCCGAGCTCGGCACCGTGCTGTTCTGGGTCGGCGAGCCGCGTCCGCTGCGGGTGGTCGCGGAGGTCAACGAGGAGGATATTGCGCGCGTCGAGGTCGGCCAGCGAGTGCTCCTCAGGGCCGATGCGTTCCTCGGGCAGAATCTCGAAGCAGCGGTTGACAGCATCACGCCCAAGGGCGACCCGACGACGAAAACCTATCGCGTCTATCTGCGCCTGCCCGATGACACGCCGCTGAGGATCGGCATGTCGACCGACGTCAACATCGTCACCCGCGAAGCGAAGAACGTGCTGTTGATTCCCTCGGCTGCGGTCCAGGGGAACGACGTATTCGTGATCGAAGGCGACAGGGCGTGGCGGCGAGAGATCCGCGCCGGCATCCGCGGCGTGAACGGTGTCGAGCTGTGGTCCGGCATCGGCGAGCAGGACCGGGTCGTTTCGCCCTACCCAGCGGACCTTGCCGACGGCGCGCGCGTGGCGGCACGAGGATCGTGAGGTGGAGATGCCGCTGATCCTCGACATCGCAGTCACGCACATCGCCGGCCGCGGCCGGCAGACGCTCGTCGCGGTGATCGGCGTGGCGGTCGGCGTCGGCTTCTCGATCGCCATGGCGGCGCTCATGCAGGGCGGCCAGGACGACTTCGTGCGCCAACTCGTCGACACGATGCCCCATGTCGACATCACCGACGAACAACGCACTGCCCGACGCCAACCGGCCGAGGATATGTTCGACACTGTCGCGATCTCGGGGCTGAGGCCGCGCGACGACCGCCGCGGCATCATCAACCCGACCGAGGCGACCACCTGGCTGGAAAGCTGGATTCCCGGACGCTTCGCGCCGAGCCTCAAGACACAGGGCGTGATCCGCTATTCCAGCCGCGAGGTGGGCGCGACCATCATCGGCGTCGAGCCGGAGCGCGAGCCCGGCGTGTCGCCGATCGTCGAGGATTTCGTCCAGGGCAGCTTCGCCGCACTTGTGGCCGGCGGCAACAATGTGCTCGTCGGCGACACCATGGCGAACCGGCTCGGCGCCGGGCTTGGCGACACGATCACGGCGGTTTCCTCGCAAGGTCAGGCGCGCAATTTCAAGATCGCCGGGCTGTTCCACACCGGCACGACCCAGCGCGACGAGAGCGAGGCCTACGTTCTTCTAAAGAACGCGCAGATCGTGTCCGTGCGGCCGAACGCGATCAACGAAATCCGGATCAAGCTCGATGATCCGAACCGCGCGCCCGCGGTGGCGAGGCGGGCTGAAGCCGAGCTCGGCTACAAGGCCGTGGCGTGGCAAGAGGCCAACGAATCCATCCTTGAAGCCTTCGTCATCCGCAACGTCATCATGTATACCGTGGTCGGCGCGATCATGCTGGTGGCCGGCTTCGGCATCTTCAACATCATCTCCACCATAACCCACGAGAAGGCGCGCGACATCGCCATCATGAAATCGCTCGGTTTCCCCGAGGCCGACATGCGCCGGCTGTTCCTGCTGGAAGGGGTGGCGATCGGCGCCGGCGGTTCGGCGCTCGGCTGGGTGCTCGGCTTCGCGATGGTCTACGCGCTGTCGCTGGTTCGCTTCGAGATCGCTGCGACCGGCCAGGAGATGACGCATCTGCCGATCGCCTGGAGCGTGCTGCATTACGTCATCGCCACGGGCTTCGCGGTCGGTTCGGCGGCGGTGGCCGGATATTTGCCGGCGTGTCGGGCGGCGATGCAAAACCCGGTCGACATCATCAGAGGCGCGACATGACCACGCTGGTCGAGTCCGAAGGGCTGACGCGCATCCTGCCGGAAACGGTCCCCGTTACGCTCGTCGAGGACATCACGCTTGAGATCGGGGAGAAGGAGTTCATCGCCGTCACCGGTCCATCCGGCTCCGGCAAGTCGTCGCTTCTCTATCTGCTCGGGCTGCTCGATCGGCCGACCCGTGGGACTCTGAAGATCGGTGGCCGTGACACCGGTCCCATGGACGAAAAGGAGCGGGCAAGAACGCGGCTTGAGATGCTCGGCTTTGTGTTTCAGTTCCACTTCCTGCTGCCCGAATTCACGGTGCGTGAGAATGTCGAGATCCCAATGCGCAAGCTCGCCAGATTGAAGCGGGAAGAGATGCGCGAGCGCGCCGGCAACCTGCTTGGCTCGTTGGGACTTGCCGAGCATTTAGACAAGCGGCCCGACCAGCTCTCGGGTGGCCAGCGCCAGCGTGTGGCGGTGGCGCGCTCGCTCGCCAATGACCCGCCGCTCATCCTCGCCGACGAGCCGACGGGAAGCCTGGATTCCAAGAGTTCCGATCGGGTCTTCACAATTCTCGAAAAGTTGGTGCGCGATCGCGGCAAGACAGTGGTCGCGGTCACGCACAATCTCGAGATGGCAGAGCGGATGGACCGCCGCCTGCATATTGTCGATGGCAAGATCGAGTGAGGGTGGATCGATGTTCAGGCGAAACCTGCCTGCAAGCACCGGCTTTCTGCTGCTAATGGCGATGCGTTGCTTCGGGTCTATTGTTGTGGATCAATAGAAACCCGGCACACTTGAGGCGAATGGCGAATTTATTTTCGCAGAACTGAAACGCTTCGTGTGCGTCAAGTACACGGCTTGATGGCCTCATTATCCATTTGCCGAGCGGAGCAGAGGGAGGGTGTGCCAAGTCGAACAACGTGGAGGTAAAATATGTCATGGCAAATGGATGGTACAGGCTGCGGAAAATGGTAAGCTGACAAAGTACTTTATTCGGAAATCAGGCGACGCCGAGAGTCAATCCGAAGAACTGCACCTGGTTTCGGTTGCATGGAATCCGCAAAATATCGATAAAATCTGAATTGGAGGAAAAATCTGTGGGTGACTTCGACAAGAGATCCAGCGAAACATCAGATTTCGTGGTCACCTACGTTCTCCGCCACCTCGAGTATTCTGATAGCGGAGTTGCTGTTTCGCTAATCGATACGCAGGGAAGCCGCATTCGCCTCCACCTAACGACCGTCACCGCTGAAATGCTTTGCGAACGAATTGCAGATGCGCTGGAATCCCGATACGGCAAATCATAAAGGACAATTGTTGATCGATTGCTCCGTGCCAGTTCGTTTTGTGTTTTCGAACCATTCTTCAAGGAAGATGCGTCGCGCGGCATTGCATCGAAGCATGGCTTCGGCCTGGGCCTCTCGATCGTTGCCGACATCATCGAGGTCACGGCGGCAGGATCGAATTGCAGGCCAACTCAACGGACTGGTCGTCACCATCGACCTGCCGAAATGCTACGGGTGTCCAATCGTCATAAGACGCCAGTCGGGTATGACGCCGTGCTCTACGCAAACGGCCGGGATTGAGGTGCCAGCGCCGCCCTACACGACAAAACTCTAGGCTGGCAGGCCCGGACGGTCGAGTTTTTTGGGTGACAGCGTGAAAATCTCGCAACCGGTGTCGGTGACGCCGATCGTGTGCTCGTATTGCGCCGATAGCGAGCGGTCGCGCGTCACCGCGGTCCAGCCGTCCGACAGGACCTTCACGTGCGGCCGGCCGAGATTGATCATCGGCTCGACGGTGAAGATCATGCCGGGCCGCATCTCGACGCCCTCATTGGCGCTGCCGTAGTGCAGGATGTTCGGCGCGTCATGGAAAAGCTGGCCGACGCCGTGGCCGCAAAAGTCGCGCACCACCGAGCAGCGCTCGCCCTCGGCATAGGTCTGGATGGCAGCACCGATGGCGCCGGTGCGGGCGCCGGGCCTGATCGCCGCAATACCACGCATCAGGCATTCATGCGTGACTTCCAGCAGGCGCTCGGCGGCGCGCTTGATCGTGCCGACTGGATACATGCGCGAGGAATCGCCATGCCAGCCGTCCAGGATATAGGTGACGTCGATGTTGACGATGTCGCCATCCTTGAGCGGCTTGTTGTCGGGGATGCCATGGCAGACGACATGGTTGATCGAGGTGCAGGACGATTTCGTGTAGCCGCGATAGTTGAGTGTCGCTGGCAGTGCGCCATGGTCCATGCCGAATTCGAAGACGAAGCGATCGATGGTTTCGGTGGTGACGCCGGGCTCGATCATCGGCACCAGCTCGTCGAGGCAGCGCGCGGTGAGATCGCAAGCCTTGCGCATGCCGGCAAAGCCTTCCTCGCCATAAAGGCGGATCTGGCCGGTGTTTCTGAGTGGTGCAGTGGCTGCGTCGAGATAGGTGACCATTTTGTCCGTTTAGGCGGTAGGGCCCTGCAAGAGAGCCGATGTGAAAATCTCCCCAGATTTGGCACTTGAGGGCAGAAGGTTCAAGGAAGAACTGCCCAATGCGGCCGCGCTTCGGGATATTCCTCTTGCATGGGGCTATGTCTAGCCGATTTTTGCGCGGCTTGCTTTTCCTTTCTGACGATCCAAAGTGACGACACATTTCTGGGCCAAAAGCCGGTCAAAACAACTTTTGACGACGGCGTTGCCGCCCCCGGTGACGCCAGTTCGGGAGATGTGGGATGGACAGATTGCAATTCGAGGTGCCGGTGCGCATCGCACCCGCACCCGGCCTGCCAGTCGAGGAAATCTACGGGGTCGAACAGGCGCTCGATTTTCTCCAGGACTGGCCTGCGCGCCATGAGGGCCCGATTTATCAGAAAGCTTTCAACGCCTGCTTTGGCGCCACGGTGGACGTGGTCAAGACCGAGGATGCGTGCCGGGCGTTCATGGCGTTTTGCCGGGCGAGCGGACTGATGGCCAGGGACATGATGACGCCGCGCAAGCGCGACGGTGGGTCGACGGCGCTCCAGGCCTGAGGGCTGCCACCGTTTCCCCTTGTCCGATTGCAATGCGCACCAACGTCAGCGCCGTTAAGCTTCCGTTTCCACCTTGCCGGCTACGCCATTGCTTCTTGGCAATGGTTGATTCGTTGCGTCAGTCTCATGGTTCGGAAGATGTCCCCAGAAAAAGTTCGTGCATTCCCGATCGACCGTCAGTTGTTCTTGGTCAGAGAGGTTGCTGCGAAGCTCTGCAGCCTGCACGGCGAAACCGCCACCTCCTTCTGGCGAGCGAAAGCATCGGAGTTGCTCGATCTCGTTGTCGGATCCGGCAGGGACAGAACAGCAGCCAGCGACGAAGTGCGCAGGTTCTTCCTGGCCGTACAGAGAGAGATGTCGGCTGGGACAGTCGCGGAGACGATGCCAGTTCTTTCCGCTTGAAAAAAGCCGCACCGGCGAACCGGCGCGGGCCACAAGGAGTGTCACGTCAAAGCGCCACTACCCCAAAGCAATCTATTCCGTAGAGCCAGTGATTTCGCCCGATGAGTCATCCGTCGTGTCTGCCGGATCTTCGGTCGGGTTCTTGGCCAAGAGCTTGTCCAAGGCTGCCTGCAGGGCCAGCGTAGCCTGCGGCGATGCCGGCGTGGTCGCCACGACGCTGAGCGCCTTTGTCAAACCACTGGTTGAAGGATCTTTTGCTGCCGCGGATGTCGCAGCTCCATGCCCCTGCGATCCAGCTCCAGCTGAATTCCCGCCGTTGCCGTTCCCACTGCCGTGGCCGCCGCCATTGCCGTTGCCGCCAGGACCTGCAAAGACCGGAGAGGCGAGAAGTGCGAGCGCCGCAACCGCTGCGAGCAGATTGGTTCGATTTTTCATGGTCCATCCTTCGAGTCGGCCGTCCCGCTCGGTGAATCATGCGACGTCATCGATGAACCCGCCAGACGGACCTTGGTCCCCGATTTGCCGCGCATAAGTCCCATTGCGAAGGTGAGCCGGCCGATCCTTGGCTCCGGCTCTGCAATCGTGCTGTTAGCAAACTGTAAACTATCCCGGAACTCATCCATCGGTGCACGGCCTTTAAGTCGTCCGTTGCCTTGCATGCTCGCTGATCAGACAACGAACCCATTTTTTTGAGGACAACAGATAGCTGATCAAAAATGAACTGAACTTTTTAGCCATTCGTTCATACATGCGTGCTTTCTAATCTAGGTTATGACCTTCATTTGCTTCACCGGGATTCGACGTATCGCGAACGGTATTCGCCGGGGAACAAGCGCGAATGTCGCCACCATTTTTGCCCTGACGTTGCCCATTGTTGTCGGCGCCGCGGGCTTCGGTGTCGAGACCTCCTATTGGTACTACAACAGCCTGAGATTGCAGGCGACGGCCGATGCCGCCGCCTATGCCGGCGCGCTTGAACAGATCTCAGGTTCCGACCAGGCGACCATCGTCGCAGCCGCGACCCAGTCGGCCGCCACGAATGGGCTGGGCTCGGGCACGATCGTCGTGAACACGCCGCCGACGTCGGGACCGAATACGACCAAGAAAGCAGTCGAGGTCATAGTCCGCCAGAACCTCGACCGGATGTTTACCTCAATCTTCACCCAGGCCCAGGTTCCCGAGCAGGCGAGGGCGGTGGCCCTGATCACCGACGCCTCAAAGGCCTGCATGGAAGCGCTCGATCCGACCGCCTCGCAGGCTGTAGGGTTTTCCGGCAATACCAGCGTTAAGGTCACACACTGCGTCATCATGTCCAATTCGAACGCCCCGGACGCCATCAAGCTTCAGGGCTCGGCGGCCCTCCAGGTCGATTGCCTGATATCGGCGGGCGGTGTCTCTCTCAGCAATCCCGTCACGACCGTATGCGCGGCCCCGATCACCCAGGCCCTGCCTGCCGCCGATCCATTTGTCGACCTGCCGGCTCCGGCGGCCAGCAACCCGTGCAAGAATATCAACGGCAACAAGACGACGCAGACAATCCAGCCCGGGACCTATTGCGGTGGCATGAACCTCAACGGCACCATCACGCTTTCTCCCGGCGTCTATGTCGTGCAGGGCAATTTGAAGATCAACGCGGGTGCGGTCATTTTGGGCAGCGGGGTTACCATCTTCATGCAAGGCAGCAACACCGTCAGCATGAACGGCAACGCCACGGTGACGCTGAGCGCGCCGACCTCAGGCACCTATTCCGGGGTGCTGTTCTATGGCGACAGGACGGGGACCGCGGCGCAGAGCACCTTCAACGGCACGGCGGACTCGCTTTTGACCGGCGCGCTCTATTTTCCCAAGCAACAAGTCAATTACCTCGGCAATTTCTCGGGCAACAGCGGCTGCACCCAGGTGGTTGCCAACACGATTCAATGGTCCGGCAGCGCGACTGTCAATCAGAATTGCTCGAGCCTCGGAATGCGCGACATTCCAGCCGCGCAGTCCGTGGCACTGGCCGAGTAGCTACGTGGAACGCCGATCGACGCCGATCCTTGGCGATGAAGCGGGCGTTGCGGCGGTCGAGTTCGCGCTGGTCCTGCCCATCCTTTGCCTCGTGCTGCTTGGTATTCTGGACGGCTGGTCCTACGTAACGAGTTCGCTGTCGATGCGCGCTGGCGTGAAGACTGCGGCGAACTTGATCATGGCAGGATCGACCAACGATACGGCGACGCAGGCCGTTGCCATTTCGAGTTGGGAGAATCGGCCGGAGGACGGTCAGGTCACGCTAAGCCGGATCTACATGTGCGGGACGACCGTGGTCGACGCTTCCACCATGTGCCGTGGGCCGAAGGCGCCATCGGTCTATGTTCAGATCCAGGCAACGGCCACCTGGTTGCCGCCCGTCGCCTTCGGTGCCTTTTCCGGTTCCAGCACCATCGGCCATCTGGAGGTGATCCGTGTCCGCTAAGACGAACGCGTTCAGTCAGGATCGGTCGGGCGGGGCTGGGTTGGAGTTCGCGCTGATCGCGCCTTTCCTCGTCATGCTGCTGTTCGGGATCTTCGCCTTCGGCTGGTCGATGCACTCCGTGTCCAGCGTTCGCTATGTGTTGGAAACATCATCACGCTCGTTGCAGCTTCAGAACACGCTGACCCAAGCCGACATCCAATCGATCGCCACGCAGAAACTGCAGGCGTTGGGTTTGACGGATGTGAATGTCACGATCGTCATCGACCCGGCGAGTGGTGGCTTCCGCATGGCGCATCTGACCGCCACCTACGCCTTCGTCGTCGATTTCCCTTACTTCAGCAACTTCCCGGTCAACTACGCGACCACCGTTACCGTGCCGCTGGTCGGCAGTTAGGCTGCCCAGTGTGGGAACGCGGCGGTCGCACCGCTGTCCCGTGTTTCTGCCAACCCGTGAAGAGGGCGCGTTAACCGGCGGGCGCCCCTTCTCGGTATAGGCTCTTGCCGCAACGCCGCCTTTGTCACGGTTGCGTCAACCGGCCGGCACCTTGCAAGCTGCGTTTGGAAAGTTCTGGTACGCCCAAGGGGAATCGAACCCCTGTTACCGCCGTGAAAGGGCGGTGTCCTAACCGCTAGACGATGGGCGCGCTCAGACGAAGCGGCTTATACTGGCGTTGCGCGCAACCGGCAACCCGTCAGGCGCCACCTTGGACAACTTTTTTCCGGCTTGTAAAAACGGCACATTCGCCAGGGCTGGGCAGGGTGCCAGCATGACTTGGCGATCAGTGGCTGCTAACATACTTCCGGCCCGTGAAATCGCGCCGCTAGCCGTCGTCGCCGCCGCTGCGCCGGCCGCACCGCCAGTTCCAGTCACGCTCTGGGCCGACGTCGACGTGGACGGATTCTGTGTGGCAGTAGGTGCCGACGCCGCCACGGCCGGGCATGGTTCTGATGTAGCTCGCCAGTTCCCATTTCGAAACGCCGGGGACCTGGATGTCGGCGGCGGCGCAATACATGTGCAGCGAATTCTTGGCGCCGTTGGCGCGGCGGTTGCGAGCCGGGTCTCGATAGCCCGAGGTCACCATCATCTTGCGGCCGTAGTGGCCCTCGATCGTCTTCAGCACGCGGACTAACGACGGCTTCAGGCAGGCCACGTCGACGCTCTCGTTCTGCTTGAGCAGCCCGTTGGGCGCCAACCGGGCCATGCCGGCGGCGGACGCAACCTGATAGGAGCCGCCGATTGGCCCCTCGTCCTCGTTGAGGTCGACGTCGCTTTCGTCGTCGAGGCCGGACTTGCGCTTGATTTCGAACAGGGCCGTCTGGCGCACGCCGGGCAAGGCATCACTGCCGGTGATGTGGCCGGTCTCGCCGCCGGTCGAAGCCAGTTGCACCGGCTTTTCCGCGGAATTGGCCGAGGCGAGCATGATGATCGGCTTTGCCGCTGCTGGCGCCGGTTTGGCCTGCATCGCTGGCTGCTCGCCCGACCGGGTGTTGATGAGCGGCGTCGCCGAAGCAGGCGTGGCGCCAAACATCGAGGCCAGGAAGCCTCTTTTCTTCGGCGCGTCGGGCTGCGGCATCTCGCCAGCCGTCACATAGACCGGATTGTTCATGACCGGAGCGGCTGTCGGCTTCGGCGCATTCACGCCGGCATCGGCGGCCGCGATCTTTTCGGCGACCGCGTCGCTCTGCTGCGTTGTCTGTGCCTGCTGCTGCAAGGACTGAGGAGTTTGTCCGACAATCGTTTCGTTGCCGGCCGGAGTGGTCAGCGGAAAGGCGGCTTGGGGCTTGGCCATCGGGACATAGGCGATTGTCTCGGGAAGTGTCGTATCGCTGGCCGTCATCACGGTCGTCTGCTCGGTCGTGACCTCGGACGAATCGGCTGCGGCGGTCGGCGTGGCGCCAGAGGCCTTATTAATGTCCGATGCCGTGGCATTATAGCCGGGCATTCCAACCGACATCGTCGGGTCGCCAGCCGAGGTGCAGGAGGCCAGAAGCAATGAGCAGAGCGCTGCCACGATGGCGTGGCGTTCTCCCTTTGCGAGGCTCCATCCTGCTGATTTCAAAGTCAAATTCCCCCTCGATGCCCGGTCGGTATATCCCTGGTGCGGCAGCGATACGCCGTGTCAAGGTGACCTTTGTCTCCGATCCGGAAACGAGACTTGTATCAAATCCGCAAGCCTGGAAGTATTTTTGCAGTGATTGCCGAATTACGGCTGCTCAATGGTTGACTACACCATTTCGCCCGCTTTTACCGGTGCGTCAACTCACCAGACATTACAGTCCGTTACACGCGCACCTTCACATAGGTGCCAGGAGCATCCCCTAAGGTTTTCATATGCTTGCCGGGTTTGCGAGCGGGCACACGGGTGTTGTCCTTGGCCTCTATCCAGTCTTGCCAGTGCGGCCACCAGGAACCTGGATGAGCTGTGGCCTTGGCTGTCCATTGGCCGAAGTCGCCCGTCGGCGTATCGCCGGTCCAGTACTGGTATTTGTTGGATGCCGGCGGGTTGACGACGCCTGCGATATGGCCTGATCCGGCCATGACGTACTCGACCTTGCCGCCGAAATATTTCGAGCCGAGAAACACCGAAAGCGCCGGCGCGATGTGATCTTCCTTGGAGGCGAGGTTGTACACAGGAATGGTGACGTCTCCGAGCGAAACCGTGTGGCCCGCCAGTTCCATCGTGCCGCGCGAGAGGTTGTTCTCGAGATAGCAGTTGCGAAGGTAGAAGGAGTGATTGGCCGCGCCCATGCGGGTCGAATCGGCATTCCAGTAGAGCAGATCGAAGGGCAGGGGATCCTTGCCACGCATGTAGTTGTTGACGACATAGGGCCAGATCAGGTCGCCGGACCGCAGCATGTTGAAGGCAGTCGCCATCTTGGTGCCGTCGAGATAGCCCTTTTCGCTCATCGACTTTTCTACCGCCGCGACCTGCTCTTCATCGACGAAGACTTTCAGGTCGCCGGCATGGGTGAAATCGACCTGCGTGGTGAAGAACGTCGCCGACTTTATTCGGTCGTCGCCTTCGCGCGCCATCAGCGCCAGTGCTGCCGCCAAGAGCGTGCCGCCGACGCAATAGCCGATCGCATTGACGTCGCGTTCACCGGTGGCCTTTTCGACGGTGTCGAGGCCGTATTGCAGGCCCTCGCGGATGTAAGCCTCCCAGCCCTTGGTGCCGTGGCGCTCGTCCGGGTTGACCCAGGAGATCACGAAAACGGTATGGCCCTGATCGATCGCCCAACGGATGAAGGATTTCTGCGGGTTCAGATCGAGGATATAAAACTTGTTGATCCATGGCGGGCAAATCAGCAGCGGTCGCTTGAGCACCGTCTCGGTTGTCGGATCGTACTGGATGATCT
Source organism: Mesorhizobium sp. M0047 (assembly GCF_040323315.1). Classification (NCBI taxonomy): domain Bacteria; kingdom Pseudomonadati; phylum Pseudomonadota; class Alphaproteobacteria; order Hyphomicrobiales; family Phyllobacteriaceae; genus Mesorhizobium; species Mesorhizobium sp. M0047. The sequence continues at coordinate 66,590 of NZ_JAMYUW010000036.1, forward strand.
CGGCGACATCGCTGCGGCCAACCACCTTGCCTGGGGTGGTGGCGATGTTCCTGCCGATCTCGAAAGGCGAGTAGTCGGCCTGGCGCAGCTTCAGGTCGCCCTTGCCGGCGGCGATGTCCTCGGCCAACATCTTCATGCCGCGCACCAGGTTCTCGCCGTTGGAGGCGACGGTTTCGCGAAACAGTTCCGGATTGGTGAGGATGAAATTCGACGGCGAGATGGCGTTGGACACCTGCTTGACGTAGAAGCCGGCCTTGTGGCGGGTATGCTCGTCCAGACCTTCGGCGTGTTCGACCAGGTCGGCCGCCCAGCGCGAGGTGACGAGATAGGCCTGCTTGAGAAAATCGAAGAACGCGTTGCGGCCCCATTCCGGGTCGAGGAAGCGCTTGTCGCCGCGCTCCGGCTTGACGGCATCTTCGGTGGCTTCCGCGGCGTTGCTGGTGCGCTGAATGGCGTTGGCCCAGACAGTCATGTAGCCGGAGAACAACCGCGTCTGCGCTTCCAGCGCGCGCTGCGGATCGGACAGCCAGTATTCGCTGAGCTTGGAAAAGGTCTTCACCATGTCGACGACCGGCTCGGCGACATGATCGCGCACCTCGCCTTTTTCGCGGGGCTCAGCCCAGGCGGAAGCGGCCTTGCCGGCCTGCTCGATCATGCGCGCCACGTTCAGGGCGAAGCGTTCCGGGTCCTTCACCAGATATTGCTCGACGGTCGAAGGCTCGTCATCTTCCGCTTTGCCCGAATCGGGTGTTTTGGACATGGTTGGCGGGGTTCCTCCCGAGGCCTTTTCTTGACATATTAACATGGGACATCCGACCGGGTCCAATCTCGCTCTACATCGGCTGCCAAGGAAACAATATGACGATTAATATTGGCGAGACTGTTTTTTTCGGCGCCGGACGTTTTTGCCGCATCGGTGCGGCGATTGTCCTCATGGGGATGGCCGGGTGCTCGAGCACCAACAGCAGCGGACCGACGCCGATTGCTGTGAGCGCGGGACCGAAGGATACCGGTACTTTTCCGAACCTGAACATCAAGCCGCAAGTCGCGGCGCCGCAGTTCACCGAAGCCGAGAAGAATGCCAAGCTTGCGCAATTGAAGGCGGATGAGAATTCGCAGGCGGCAAAAGGCGGCAGTCCGAAGGTCGCCGATCAGGCGGCGCTGACGGAGCTAGCCAAGAAGCACGGCGACGAAACGTTGAAGCAGATCGAAGCCAAATGCGACCCCGCCCTCGACCCTACCTGCAAATAAGTATATAGCGCGCGCCCAATACCCCTTTTTTGCTGTCTGGAACTGCCATGGAAGAATTTCACAAGGTCCGCCGGCTTCCGCCTTACGTCTTCGAGCAGGTCAACCGGCTCAAGGCCAGCGCCCGTTCGCGCGGCGCCGACATCATCGACCTCGGCATGGGCAATCCGGACCTGCCGACGCCCAAGGCCATTGTCGACAAGCTGTGTGAGGTCGTGCGCGATCCGCGTACGCACCGCTATTCCTCGTCGCGCGGCATTCCGGGCCTGCGCCGCGCCCAGGCCAACTATTACGCTCGCCGCTTCGGCGTGAAGCTCAACCCCGACACGCAAGTGGTGGCCACGCTTGGCTCGAAGGAGGGCTTCGCCAACATGGCGCAGGCGATCACCGCGCCGGGCGACGTGATCCTGTGCCCGAACCCTACCTATCCGATCCATGCCTTCGGCTTTATCATGTCGGGTGGCGTCATCCGTTCCCTGCAGGTAGAGCCGGACGACGGCTTCATCCCGGCGCTCGAGCGCGGTGTCAAGCATTCGATCCCGAAGCCGCTGGCGCTGATCCTCAACTATCCGTCGAACCCGACGGCGCTGGTCGCCTCGCTTGATTTTTACAAGGACGTGGTCGCCTTCGCCAAGAAGAACGACATCATCATCCTGTCCGACCTTGCCTATTCGGAGATCTATTTCGACGGCAATCCGCCGCCTTCGGTGCTGCAGGTGCCGGGCGCGATCGACGTCTGCGTCGAATTCACCTCGATGTCGAAGACCTTTTCCATGCCCGGCTGGCGCATGGGCTTTGCGGTTGGCAACGAGCGCCTGATCTCGGCGCTGACCCGGGTAAAGTCGTATCTCGACTATGGCGCCTTCACGCCGATCCAGGTGGCGGCGGCACACGCGCTCAACGGCGACGGCGCAGACATCGCCGAAGTTCGCGACATCTACCACAAGCGCCGCGACGTGATGGTCGATGCCTTCGGCCGCGCCGGCTGGACCATTCCGGCACCGGCGGCATCGATGTTCGCATGGGCGCCGATCCCTGAGCCGTTCCGGCATCTCGGCTCGCTCGAATTCTCCAAGCTGCTCATCGAACATGCCGACGTGGCGGTGGCGCCAGGTGTCGGCTTCGGCGAACATGGCGACGATCACGTGCGCATCGCGCTGGTCGAGAACGAGCACCGGATCCGGCAGGCCGCGCGCAACATCAAGCGCTTCCTGGCGACCAGCGCCAAGCAGCCCAACAACGTCGTGCCGCTTTCCGCTCACCGGTAAGCTTGCAGCCGCGGACAATTTCGATCTGACTTGAGGGACGTCGCCGGACATGGCTGAAGCATTGCGTGTTGGAATAGCCGGTCTCGGCAACGTCGGCGCATCGGTGGCGCGCGTGCTGCGCGACAAAGCGGCGGAACTGACCCGGCAGTGCGGGCGCGATGTCATCGTCACCGCGGTCTCGGCGCGCGACCAGAAGCGTGATCGCGGCGTCGATATCAGTGCGGCAACTTGGTTCGACGATCCGGTCGAGATGGCCCAGATCGCCGAAATCGACGTGTTCGTCGAACTGATCGGCGGCGACGAGGGGCCGGCGCGCCTGTCGGTGAAGGCGGCACTCGAAGCCGGCCGCCATGTCGTCACCGCCAACAAGGCGTTGCTCGCCAAGCATGGCGTGGCGCTGGCCGAGATCGCCGAGAAGCGCGGCGTGCTGCTCAACTACGAGGCGGCAGTGGCGGGTGGCATCCCCGTCATCAAGACAATGCGCGAGGCGATGGCCGGCAATTCGGTTACCCGCGTCTTCGGCATTCTCAACGGCACCTGCAACTATATCCTGACCCGCATGGAGGCCGAGGGCATCTCGTTCGACGCCTGCCTGAAGGACGCACAGCGGCTGGGCTATGCCGAGGCCGATCCGACCTTCGACATCGAGGGCCATGACACGGCGCACAAGTTGTCGATCCTGACCAGCCTTGCCTTTGGCACCAGGATCGCCGCCAACGACATCTACATGGAAGGCATTTCCAACATCTCCCAGGCCGACATCCGCGCGGCGGGCGATCTTGGCTACCGGATCAAGCTGCTTGGCGTCGCCCAGCGCACCGACAGCGGCATCGAGCAGCGCGTGCACCCGACCATGGTGCCGACGGCCTCGGTCATCGCGCAGGTGCATGGCGTCACCAACGCGGTGGCGATCGAGACCGACATTCTTGGAGAGCTGCTGCTGTCCGGTCCCGGCGCCGGCGGCAATGCCACCGCATCGGCCGTCATCGGCGACATCGCCGACATCGCCAAGAGCCGGCCCGGCTTCCAGCATGGCCCCGTGTTCGGCCGGCCGGCGAAGGAGCTGAAGCCCTACAAGAAGGCGCAGATGCGCAGCCATGCCGGCGGCTACTTCATCCGGCTGACCGTGCATGATCGCATCGGCGTGTTCGCGGCAATAGCCAAGCGCATGGCCGACAACGACATTTCGCTGGAATCGATCGTTCAGCACGCGGTTAACGGTGAAGCGGCGGCGCAAAAGACGGTGATCCTCGTCACCCATGAGACGACGGAGGCCGCCGTGCGCAAGGCCGTCGACGGCATCACCAAGGACGGCCACCTGACCGACAAGCCGCAGGTCATCCGCATCGAGCGGGCAGGCTAGTTTTCCGAGCGATAGCCGCGTCCGACGGCAAGCAGCCGCGGCCGACCGGAACGAATTCGTGCCGGCGCCGTTCTTTTTTGGTCAGCAACCAAAGGAACCACTTCATGGCCGATGCCAACAAATCCGGTACCCCTGATATCGACGACGTCCAGAAGACGCTGGAAAAGCAGATCGCCGAACTGCGCAAGGAGATCACCAAGATCAACAAGAGCATTTCGGCACGGGGCGCGGAAATGCTCAATGACGCCAGCGAGCAGGCTTCCGAGTTCTACGACACGACCCGCAGGTCGCGAACCGCGCAGCAGCTGCGCACGCGCGCCCATGCGGTCTCGGAAGTCGCGCGCGAAAATCCCGGTACGACGACGGCCGTGGTCGGCGTGATCGGTCTGCTCGGCTTTATGGCAGGGTTCGCCATTGGTCAGTCGATGAACGAAACGTCGCCCCGCGGGGTATTTACGCCGCGCCCCCCGGGCCGCGATTGCCGCTTTCTTCCCCGTTTCAGGGCGGCGGGATTGGTGGCGGGGACCATGGGGTCCAAAAGCTTTCTTGGGTTAGAGGCAGTGTATT
>NZ_JAMYUW010000037.1:0-70302 GCF_040323315.1 Mesorhizobium sp. M0047
AGGTGTGCCTGACAGGGGGTTGGGTGAAGATGCGCCAGCAAAGCCTGAGAACAATGATGGCAAGGATCGTCACGCCGATCGACATGTGGAGCGGAAGCCAGTTCATGGTCGCCATCCCCGGCCCGTTCATCGGTCCGAAGGCAATGGCGATCTGCGCCGCGAGCGCGATCACGGTTAGCCAATGCAGAAGACGAATGCTGAGATGCCAGCGCAAGCGAGGATTCTCTCTCAAATTTGAGGCCCGTCGATCGTCACATGCTCGCATGAGGCGTGATGGCGTTACCCTCTCCAATGGACCTAATCTGGCAAAAAATTATGGCGGTTCTTTACTGGACCCTCGATAACTATTGGAATCGTGTCGAGCGGATGGCCGATTGGCCGGACGAATTGCTTTCCAAGCCGAGCAGTGATCCTTCCCTCGTGACCGCACGGCACTAGTCAAGCAGAATGGTGCCTACATCGCCAATGGGTGCATGCCAACGCTGCGCGCCGTCTACAATCATGCCCGCAAGACCGCCCTCATTCACTCATGATCTGCAATGCGTCCTGCCTGACGATTTCGATGCTGCGCAGGCTGAGCAGGCGGATGACGCCCTTGTCCTTCAGTCGGGTGAAGACGCGTGACACGGTCTCGATGGTAAGGCCCAGGTAGTCGCCGATGTCCATGCGCGACATCGGCAGCTCGACCTGCTGCAATCCGCCTTGCCGCTCCGCCATATCGACCAGGAATGCAGCGATGCGTTCAATGGCATTCTGGCGCCCGAGGACCAACAGGTGTTCCTGCGCTCTCGTCAGGCCCTCAAGTGCCAACGGCAGCAGCTGGCGGGATATGTCCACGCCCGAGGCAGTCCGGAAAACCCGAACACTGGTGGCGTTGATCGCTTCGGCGAAGAAATGATGCGTCGTGCCGGCCTCAAAGCCGAATGTCTCTCCAGCCAGGTGAAAGGCGCTGATTTGCCGGCGGCCATCGGCAAGCAGGCGATAGATACGGACAGCGCCGAACTCCACCTGGTAGAAAGCCCCGGCCGTCTCGCCCTGGCCGTAGATTTCCGCGCCGGCGGGATAGAAGCTGAGTGGCTGCAGCGCTGTAGCTTCAACGGTCTCCGCCAGCCTTGGCATGGCGAGCCGTGACGGCACCAAAATTCTGGAGGTCGCATAGGCGTGCATGGCTGTTTCTCCCGGCTTGATCGGTGACACAGCAATCGCGCGAATCGAGAGATCGTGAAATTCGGTTATATCCCTACGGGAAACTACCTAGGCCGCGGCCGGAATAGCGCGGTAAAGCGCTCGAACTTCGCGCGAACTTGGCCCGCTTTCGACGGACCAAATGCGCGCCAATTCAGGTGCGTTTCTTTCTACTTGCCCTGGATCAGGTCCATGACAGGCGGAAACGTCAGCAATACACCCACCGCCAACAAGGCGAAGGAAACAGAGACGACTTTTACCATTTCCACGTTCTTTTCGCGCCACCTGCGCGAAAGGATAAACCAGGCAACCAACCAGACGACGACCGCGCTGGTCGAGACGCCGGACAGGCCACCGGTTGGCTTGTAGAACGTGAAGAAGTGATTGAGTGATGTAAACGCATCGCCGGCCAAGGCGAATATCCCCATCGCGGCAGATCCAATTCCGGCGGCCAGGATGGCGGCCGCACCTGGACCATTGGGAACCTCTTTAGTCCTGATAGGCGTGATATTGGCCATGACTATTGGCCCTCCTGTTCACCAGCGATGATCTCGATCATTGCGCCACCACGCACCGGAGCGTACTTGTTGAGAAACGCTCCAAAGGCTCCCGCGACTCCTGTCGCAACGAAAGCAACGACGGCAAAGCCGATGACGGCGGTGCGGATTTGCTTCTGCTTTGCCAAAGCCGGCCCGTATTTAGCAAAGACATAGGCGACCATGGTCATGGCAATTGGGGCAAGCCAAGCCACGTGTTCCTTCCACTCCATGCCCAAGCTGTGCCATGCGGACGTCTTCGGGCTGGAGGTCAGCAGGAACTTCGGGTAATCGGCCAGATCGGTAACCCCTTCGGGCACGACCGCCCGGTACCATGGGTATACAATGTAAGCACCCGACAGTACCGCACCCCAGGCAAGGACGACCATCACCGAGAGGTAAAGCAAAAGCAGATTGTGTTCTCTGATGGTTGGGACCGACGCGGCTCCAGGCGCGGACATTCGATAGAGCTCGGCCAGCGCTGCCGAAAACGCCAGCATAAAAAGCGCCCCAAAACCCATACCGTGGAACACCGTCATAAGATCGCGAAAAGAGATTTCCATGATGTCACCTCCTACGTCGACATGATTTCGATTAGAAACCCCTGGGGCATTTCCGCTTTGATCAGGATCAATTCGTAATGATCGTCGTCAATGGCAGGGATTGGCAGCTGTACTTGAGCAATACTGATGACGATTTGGAGGATGGATCGCGGGGCTGGCAATCCGTGAAACACCGGCCCGATCGCCGATCTGCTCACCGGGGAGCACTCCTCCGGGAAGCGGCAACAGGCTCTGCCCCTTCAGCGACGGCCTGGCCAACCGCAGCGACAAGGCATGCGCATCGATGTTGACGGAGATCAATGATGGCCGGGATCATTGCCCGTCGGATGGCGGTTCAATTGAGGACAGGCAATGCAGACGAATGCTCAGTACGACGCCGGCGTCAACACCAGCGGCTGCTGCCCCAGGTTCAATCCCGAGGGCTGGGACGGTCGGGAACTGCATTTCAACGACAAGCGATTCGTCAAAGCCATGACCCGCGGCGTCATGCATATATCGATGAACATGGGCATCCGCGGGCAGTTCGGACGCCTCGCGCGACCTCTTGTCCAACACCTTCCCGTCAGGAGGCTGTGCGCAGGGTTTCGGAGGCATCGCCATCGGAGAACCTCCTCAACTCCGCGACGATATCGGCAGGCTTCCGATCAGCGCCGACCTTGCGCCAGGTGGATTGAGTGCCATTTCTCCGTAACTGTCGCGAGAGGATATCTATGGTGGCGTCGGAGGGACCCCCTTTGCGCTCGCTGACCCGTTGCCAGAGAACAAGCGGATCCGCTTCCAGCCAGAATCCGGCGACAGCCACGCCCCTGTCACGTGCCGCCTTCTCGATAAGTTCACGATCGGCGGGCCTGTCAAACACGGCATCAGCGACAACCGATCCACCCTCCGCAAGGATCAGGCCGGCCCGCCATGCCATTTCGCGGTAGACGCGGTCGGAGACTTCTGGTCGATAGGCTCTATCCGGCAGCCTGGTTTCGGCCGGCACTCCGTGCATGGCCTTGCGGACGCGGTCGCTTTCGACGATGCGGGCACCGGGCGGCGCACCGACATGGGCGGCGAGCGCCTCTGCAATGGTCGTCTTGCCCGAACCGCTGAGGCCACCGATTGCGATCAGCCTTGGAGGCCCGCGTACGAGCAAGTTCGAGCGAGTTCGAAATAAGATCTGGCCTCGGCAATCAGTTTTTCGGAATCGGCGCTGCCTTCCTCGACCTGCGTTGCGGTGACATGCGCGCGCACCGCGGCTCGAACGGCCATGAAAAAGGGCAGGAGGATGAAGCCATCCTCGTCGTCAGCCTCGTCGAGATAGCGGTTCATCACCAGATTGGCGAAGTCCGGAAAGCCACGGTGCCAGAGGTCCATCAACAAGAAGGCTAGATCGTAGAGTATATCTATGCTGGCGATCTGGTCGTTGAATTCGATGCAATCGAAGAGGCGGGGTTCGCCATTGAAAAGACAGATGTTGCGCAGGTGCAGGTCACCATGGCACCTGCGGATCTTGCCGGCTGCTTCCCGGCGGTCGAGCAATCCGGCATGGCGGGCGAGGGCGGTGCGGAAGGCCTCGGCAAAGGTCTCGATCTCCACTTTTGTGAAAACGTGGCTGGTCGCAAAGCCGGCCTCATTGATGTCCAGCACGCCCGAAAGATTGGATGAGCCGCTGCCATCGTGGATCGTCGGGGCGGTGCGGTGGTAGCTGACGATCATGCGGGCAACCGCGGTCATCAGCGCCGGCGACAATTCTCCGCCAGTTGCCATCTGATCGAGAAGCTTCGACTGATCGAGGCGGACCATCTCGATCGCCGCGTCGACCATTCGGCCGGCGCCATCGAACGCAAGTTCGCCGTCGGCCTCGCGTGTGATGCGACGCACACCCAGATAGAGGCCGGGTGCGGTCTTCGAGTTGAGTTCCACCTCTTTCTCACAAGCGGCCAGCCTGAGCGTCGGTGTCGAGAAATCGACATATGGCAACTTGACCGCGCGTTTCATCTTGTAGGCGCGTTGGCCGACCAGAAAAATAAGCGAGATATGAGTTTCGATCGCCTCGACCGACCCGGCCGTGTCATATGAAGCAGGATCGAGCAGAAAAGCGACAGCGGCTTGCTGGTCTTCAACGATCATGTCTGCCTCCTTTGTGCCGGTGTTGCGCGCCGGCGTCCCGCATCAGCGCGCTAGTGCTGCAGCGTCTGGACATAACCAGCCAACCCATGGATACGTTCCGTGGTGACGATTTCTCCACCGTTTTGGCCGTATTTCCTGGTATCGCCAGGAAGGAATTGGCGCCCCCAGACCGGCATGTCGCGATCGCCATGCTCCGGCACCGTGGTGCGGCCGTCGATCACCGCGAAAACGCGCCTGCACAATTGGCACTGTGGGACGTCTGTCAAAGATCAGTCACTGCCGAGGGCACTGTGTGAATCTTGTACTCTGTAAGGGGCCTTGGTCAATGCAGGCCGAACTCACGCAACAATTCCTCACGATAGCGCACGAACCTGGTTTCGCTGCGGTCGCGCGGACGTGGCAGGTCGACGTCGATCAACCGCGCCGCACCGCCTTTCTCCTTGGGCAGGATCAACACCCGGTCGGCAAGATAGATCGCCTCTTCCAGATCATGGGTGACCATGACCATGGTGACGTTCTCCTCGCTCCAGATGCGAGCCAGTTCTTCTTGCATGCCGATCTTGGTCATGGCATCGAGAGCGCCTAGCGGCTCGTCGAGCAGCAGGATCTCGGGCTGCACCGTCAACGCCCGGGCAATGCCGACGCGCTGGGCCATGCCGCCGGAAAGCTGCCGGGGAAAGGCGTCGGCGAATTCGGCGAGACCGACGAGCGCGATGTAGAAGCGGGCCTTCTCCTCGGCGTCCGCCTTCGCGACGCCCCGCACCTCGAGACCGAAGGCCACATTGCCGAGTACGGTCAACCAGGGAAGCAGGCGCGGTTCCTGGAAGATCACCGCCCGCTCGGCGCCGACACCGTCGACCGGCTTGCCGTCGATCGCGACACGGCCACTGTCGGCGGCCTCCAGCCCGGCAAGGATGCGCAGCAGCGTGGTCTTGCCCGACCCGCTGGCGCCGACGATGACCAGGCATTCGCCGGAACGGACATCGAGGTTGAGCGTACGCAGAACGGCAAGCTGACGTCCGCCGAGTGTGAATGATTTCGACAAGTCGCGGATCGAGACCTCGCCGCCGCGGTTGGTGCCAGTCATTTCAGTCCCCAGTCCATCTCAGCCGTCAGTTCGTCTTGGTTTCGCCGCGCCGATACAGAATGTCGGCGGCCTTCAGATTGCCCTTGGCCAGGCGGCCGTCCCGCTCCAGTACGCTGACCCAGAAGTCGATGTCGCGGTCGGTCGCTTGTGCCCCTTCGCGCAGACCAAAGCCGGTCCAGTAACGCGCCAGGTCGCCATTTTCGCCGCGCTTGTCGAGGATGCTGGCGAGCACCTTGCGCGCTTCGTCCGGGTTCTGCCTCGACCAATCGGCGGCGCGGGCAGACTGTTCGACGAAGTGACGGGCAGCTGCCGGGTTGGCGGCGATGAAGTCGCGCCGCAGCACGACGAAGCCGCCGGCGAGTTCGCCCAACACGTCCGTATCGTTGAACACGCCGCGCACGCCGCCATTGGCAACCAGCGCGCCGGCGAAAGTTGCCTGCCAGTAGCCTAGCCCAGCAATATCGACCTGATGCGAGCGTAAGGTCTGCTCGAGCTGTGGACCAGGCACGACGACGAGGTTGGCGGCATCAGGCGGCAGACCGACGCTGTGCAGTGCTTCGCGTACCGTATAGTCGAGATGGGCGCCGAGTGTGTTTACCGAGATGGTCTTGCCGGCAATATCGGAGATCGATTTGATCGGGCTGTCCGCAAGCACGTAAAAGACGCTTTTCACATCCTTGTTGATGCCGTTGCTCGGATAGGCGGCGACGAAGTCGTTGCCGCCGGAGATCGAGTTGATCACAGCGGCCGTGGCTGCCGAACCGAGATCGACGCTGCCGGAGGAAAGTGCAAACAACGATTCCGGGCCGCCGGTGGCGTAGCCGACATTCTCCAACTCGACACCGAGGTCCTTGTAGTAGCCGAGCTCGTCGGCGAGCTCATGCGGGGAGATGCTGCCGCGGCTGGCGAGGTAGCGGAATTTGACGGCTGCGGCTTGCGCAAAAGCGAAGCGGGGCAGGCCGGCGGCGATGATGCCGGCGGCAACGGGAGCGCTTGCAAGCAGGGAACGGCGCGTGATTTTCATGATCCGGTCTTTCCTAGGATGAGAGGAGGGGCTGCTCAGTTGACGGGATTGCTCCAGCGGCACAGCCGCCGCTGCAGGATAACCAGAACCTGGTTGGCGATCAGGCCGAGGCTGGCGAGGATGACGATCGCCGCGAACATCAGCGGGATCTGGAAATTGTACTGCGCGTTCATCACCTGGAAGCCGATCCCCTTGTTGGCACCGATCATTTCGGAGGCGATCAACAGCAGCAGTGCCGTGGTGGCGCTGAGCCTCAGTCCAACGAAGATCGACGGCACGGCGCCGGGCAGAACGACGCGGCGGAACACGGTGAGCCGCGTCGCGCCGTAGACACGCGCCATCTCGAGCAGCTTCGGATCGACTTCCTTGACGCCGCTGGTGGTGTTGAGCAGCAGCGGAAACAGTGTCGCCCAGAAGATGACAAAAATCTTGGAGGTTTCGCCCAGCCCGAGCAGCAGGATGAACACAGGATAGAGCGCCAGTGCCGAGGTCTGCCGGAACAGCTGCAGTATCGGGTCGAGCGCGGTCTCGACCGCGCGCACCTGGCCCATGAACAGGCCGAGCGGAATGGCGACCGCGACGGCTGCTGCGAAGGCAATGCCGGCACGCTGCAGGCTGATGGCGATGTCGCCGAGCAAGGCGCCGCCAGCGAGCCCTTTCCACAGAGCGGCAGCGATCATGTCGATGGGCGGCAGCACAGCGGCATTCACCCACCCGGCGCTGCTCGCCACCTGCCACAGCACCAGAAACCCCACGAGGACGCCGTAACGTGACAGGAAGCGGCCTGCGGTCAAATTGCCGAGGCGCAGCAAATCGATACCGATGTTGGTCCGGTGTCCGTGCGTGCCGATGACGGTCGGCTGTTCGACGTTCTGCAAAGTCATCGTCTTGCCCTTCGCTTCAGAGGGTTATTCGGCGGCCAGCACGGTCGAGCGAGCTGATGTCCACGGGTTTTCGGGACGTCGGAGGCCAAGGTTCTCGCGCAGCGTCCGCCCTTCATAGGCGGTGCGGAACAGGCCGCGGCGCTGCAGCTCCGGAATCACCAAATCGACAAAATCGTCGAGCGCACCCGGCAGCCACGGCGGCAGGATGTTGAAGCCATCGGCCGCCTCATTGGTGAACCATTCTTCCAGTTGATCGGCCACCTGGGTGGCGCTGCCGATGACTGTGTAGTGGCCTCGCGCCGTCGCCACCCACTGGTAGAGCTGGCGGATCGTGAAGTTGTGCTCGTCGGCAATCTGGCGGATCAGCGCCTGACGGCTCTTCATGCCTTCAGTTTCCTTGGCTACCGGCAGCGGTCCGTCGAGCGGATAGCCGGTGATGTCGAGCGTCTGACCGGCCAGCGCGTTGAGCAGGGCGACGCCGTCCTCGGGCAGGATGAGACCATTCAACTGCTCATATTTGGCGCGGGCTTCTCCCTCGGTACGGCCGACGAAGGGTGCCACGCCAGGCATGATCAGCACCTGGTCGGGATCGCGGCCGACAGCCGCCACGCGCGCCTTGATGTCGCGGTAAAACTCTTGTGCCGTCTCGAGCTTTTGATGAGCGGTGAAGATCACCTCGGCCGAATGCGCGGCCAGCCCGCGCCCATCCTCGGACTGCCCGGCCTGCACCACCACCGGATGCCCCTGCACAGGGCGCGGCACGTTGAGCGGACCCTTGACGCTGAAATGCGCGCCCTTGTGATTGACGTCGTGCAGCTTGTCCTTGTCGTAGAAGCGGCCCGACCGCTTGTCGCGGATGAAGGCGTCGTCCTCCCAGCTGTCCCACAGCGCCTTGACGGTCTCGACATGTTCACGCGCTCGGGCATAGCGGTCGGCATGGTTGGGCTGGACATCGCGGTTGAAGTTCTGGGCGGTCTCGTCGCCGGCCGAGGTCACCACATTCCAGCCGGCACGGCCGTTGGACAACAGATCAAGCGACGCGAATTTGCGCGCCAGTGTATAGGGCTCCTCATAGGTGGTGGACGCGGTGGCGATGAAGCCGAGATGCGTGGTGAGCGGCGCTAGGGCTGCAAACAGCGTCACTGGTTCGAAACCGGCGATCTTGGCATTGCCGCCCTCGCGGGCGCCGAGCCCAACCGTCAGATTGTCGGCGAGGAAATAAGCGTCGAACAGGCCGCGCTCGGCGGTCAAAGCAAGCTGCTTATGGAATTCGAAGCTCGTGGCGCCGTCGGCCGGCGCGTCGGGATGGCGCCAGGCGGCAATATGCTGTCCGCCACCAGGCAGGAAGGCGCCAAGCTTGATCTTTCTGCGCATCGTCAGTTCCTCTTGTCGCAGGGAGTTGAAGGAGGTTCGCTCTGCTCAGGCGGCCTTGATCCTCGCCGGCTTGGCTGATTTCGTACGGCTGACGCTGCGCCGTCCGTCGACTGCAACGGGCACGTCGCCGTCGACAGTGGCGCGGCGCACGACCCGGCGCTGATCGCCGTAGTCATTGACGGCGTAGTGCTGCGTCGCGCGGTTGTCCCAGATCGCCACGTCCCCCGCTCGCCAACGCCAGCGGACGGTGTTTTCAGGGGCGGTAACGTAGGATTGGAACAACTCGTAGACCCTGTGGAAGTCGCTTCTGGACAAGCCAACGAACCGCTGCACGAAATTGCCCAGAAGGAGGGTGCGCTCCCCGGTCTCCGGATGCACCCGGACAACGGGATGCTCGGTCTCGTAAATCGTGGAAGTAAACACCTCATCGAAGTGTTTTGTTTCGGCTTCGGTCGCCCGGGGTCTCACCGCGGCGTAGTCATAGGCATTGCTGTGAACGGCCCAAAGATCGTCCGCGAAACGCTTCAGCGTTGGCGGCAAACTCTCATAAGCTGTGGCCGTGTTTGACCAGATCGTGTCGCCACCAGCCGACGGAATAACCACGCCGCGCAAGACCGAGAACTTGGGATAGGCGTCAACGAAGGTGACGTCGGTATGCCACTGGTCGGCGCGCCCGCCACCGCGGCTGGAGTCAAGCTCGAGGATCGACGCTGTGCCGACCACAGGCCCTTGCGTCGGATGCGGAACGAGGTCGCCGAGCTGTCGGGCAAAACGCTCCTGCTCGGCATCGTCAAGGTGCCCCTGGTCGCGGAAGAACACGACCTTATGGCGCAGGAGAAGCTGATTGATTGCCACCACGACCGCATGTGGCAGGTCACCGGATAGATGTACGTTGCGGATCTCTGCACCGACACGTGCTGTGAGTGGCGTGACGTCCACTTCCAGTGCGGCTGCATTGGTGAGATCGGGATTTGTCATGGTAATCTCCAGGCGAATTGAGCGTTGGTTGGGGAGTACTCAAACTGGCCGATGGCCTGCCGGCGTAGGGAGGAACTGGCCGATATTCTTGGGCATAATGGTTCGGTCCTGTCGGCTCTTGGAAAAAGTCAGTCGCAGTCACGACAACGACGACAGAGTAGTCATTCTACAAATTCTATAGAGAAACCAGATTGCGTGTTTTACTCTGCTATTGAAAATTCTCAGTCGATAAAGCGCGAAGAGGATGGCTGAGATGCCAAGCCGACCGGCGCACGGGCTTAAGGTTGAACCGAGCAAGGCAACTGAAACCGGCTGACAATCTAATCTTAGTCTGAGGTGCGAAGCGAAGGCTGGAGAAGGCAAGGCAACCGCAGACGTTGCCGGCGGCAGCATTTGCCCAAAGCACAGTTCATCCGGCGCCATGATTGAGCCTGACGTTCCGTGCCTTCTCGGGTGTGACGCGGACTGAAGCTTTTCGCCGCAGCTTCAGATACCTTGGTTGAATCGATCGACCCTGAAATCGCCGAGCGGCGTTTCGCAACGGTCGGTCGTGATGAGTTCGGCCATGGCGTCGCCCACGCCCGGGCCGAGCTGGAAGCCGTGTCCGCTGAAGCCGAAGGCGTGGAACAGGCCCGGCGTCGTCGCCGAGCGCCCCATGACCGGCAGCATGTCCCTGATATAGCCCTCGCAGCCGGACCATGTGCGGATGACTGCGACCCGGGCGATTGCCGGCAGCAGCCGCGCGACGGCGCGCAATTGCAACGGAAGGCGCATGGGATCGGCGACCGCATGGCCTGGATCAAGGCTCACCGACACTCTTTCGGCCGCGCCGCCGAAGACGATGTTACCCCGCTCGACCTGGCGCAGATAGGCGCCATGCTCCTTGTTGCGCGTCCAGATGCCCACCACCGGCAGAATCCGATGGGGCAGCGGCTCGGTAACACCCATCTGCGGACCGCGGGCGTCGATCGGTACCTCTTCGCCGAACTGTGCGGCAATGCGCGCGCCCCAGGCTCCGGCAGTGTTGAGCAAGCAGTCGGCGGCGAATGCACCTTTCGAACTGGCGACAAGGAAACCGCAGCCCGTGTACGTGATCTTGTCCACCTCGGCTTCCTCGACGATTTCGGCGCCGAGCTTGCGTGCAGCTTCGGCGAAGGCCGGCGCGATCAGCCGCGGATTGGCGCTGCCATCTTGCGGCGAGAACGACGCCGCGATCGCCTCGGGACCGAGTCCGGGAAAGCGCGCGCTAATCTCGCGTGGGCGGAGTTCCTCCAGCTCGAGCCCCCACGGTCGCGCGGCTTGCGCATAGGCCCGCATGTCGGCAAGGCTTCCTTCATCGAAGATCAACCGGATGTGACCGGTGGCGCGAAATTCCACGTCACGGCCAAGCATTCTTTCGGCCTCGCCCCACAACCTGAGCGAGCGGTGGGCGAGTGGAAGCTGGGACAGATGGCGCCCCGTGCGCCGGATGTTGCCGAAGGAGGCGACTGTCGCTCCGGTGCCGATCCGGTTGCGCTCGACCAGCGTCACGCGCGCGCCACGCCTAGCAAGGAAATAGGCCGAAGCCGTTCCCATAAGCCCGCCGCCCAGCACGATCACATCCATAGTCGTTTCCCAGTGCAGAGCGGCTAGTCCTTGGACGTGCCCATCTTGTTCGCGCCGCGGTGTTGCGTCAAAGATGCGTTTGGACAGAAGCCATAAGCTTTACCTATGGAGTGGCAATGCGGGCCCGGCAGCTTGAAGTGTTCATCGCCGTCATGCGCGCGGGCACCGTGACTGCCGCCGCCCGGATGCTGAACATCTCCCAGCCCGCCTTGAGCCAGATCGTCATCCACACCGAGGATGAACTCGGCTTCACGTTGTTCGAGCGCGTCAAGGGCCGGCTGCGGCCGACGCCCGAGGCACTTGAGATATTCGGCGATGCCGAAAGGCTGTCGGCGGGGCTGGAGGGTTTGCGCCGCAAGACTACCGACCTGCGTCTTGGCCGGACCGGGCTGGTGCGGGTCGCGGCCTCGCCGCCGCCCGCCATGGCGATATTGCCGCGCGCTTTCACCGGATTCCGGGCGCAGCATCCAGAGATACTGCTGCGGTCTCATATGGCTCCGATAGCCGCGATCATCGACATGCTGCGTGCCGGCGACGTCAGCCTCGGCGTGGCCATGGACGACCGCCTGCCTCCGGACATCGAGGCCGAAGTGATCGGCAGCGTCGGCTTCGCCTGCCTGCTGCCCGCCGGGCATGCATTGGCCGTCAAAACCGAGCTGACGCTCGCCGATCTCGCCAGCGAGGACTTGATATCCTATCGCGGAAACACCCGCCCCGCCGACGAGTTGGCCCATGCCGCGCGCGCACAAGGTGTGGTGCTTTCGCCGTCGCTTGAGATCGACGTCTCCATTTCGGCAGTCGGCTTCGTCCAGGCCGGTCTAGGCATCGCGCTCGTCGACGCGCTGCTGCCATGGCACCAGTTTGCCGGGCTTGCCGTCCGGCCGCTCGCGGCAGGCCCAGAGTTTCCGATCGCGCTGCTGACGTCGCGCACGCGGGCTCTTTCGCGGGCCGATGAGATGATGCGCGACCAAATCCGTGTGGCCTGCTCCCTCGTGCTGGGCGGTGACAAGGCAAGGGCATAAGCAAGACTTATATCGTTCGTCGTCATACGTCTTGGACCTCGCCATCCTGTCGTGTCAGCTTTGGATGGCAGACAGGAAGGGACGCATCATGGATGGTGCCATCGCGGTGGATGAGGTGCAAAACGAAGCCGACTGGAAGATCGGCGTCGATATTGGCGGGACATTCATCGATTTCTGCGCGCTGGAAGCCCGTTCCGGACGGGTAGCGTCGCTGAAAGTGCTGACGACGCCGGAAGATCCCGGTGCCGAGCTGATGACGGGCCTCACGCTTCTTGCCGAACGCGAAGGCTTTGATCCGACCCGCATGACGCGCTTCGTGCACGGTACGACCGTTGGCATCAACACCATCATCCAGCGCAAGGGCGCATCGCTCGCGCTGTTCACCAATGCCGGCTTCGAGGACGTCATCGAGCTGGCGCGGCTGCGAATGCCGGACATGTATTCGCTCTTCTGCTCGCGGCCGGAGCCGCTGATCTCGCGCGACATGGTTTTCGGCATTCCGGCCCGCATGCGTGCCGATGGCAGCGAATCCCAGGCGCCGGACATGGCGGCGGTAAAAACGGCGGTGGCAGTGGCGAAGGAAAACGGGGCGCAAGGTATCATCGTGTCCTTCCTCCATGCCTGGCGCAACGCCGCTCAGGAAGCCTCGGTGAAGGCGGCGATCGCGCGTCTTGCGCCGGAGCTCTTCGTCTTCTCCTCGGCCGAGGTCTGGCCGGTCATCCGTGAATATGAGCGTACCTCGACCGCCATCCTCAACGGCTATGTCCATCCGCGCGTCTCGGGCTATTTGACGGCGCTGGAAGAGCGGCTGAAGGACCATGGCGTGCCGGCCCGCCCCATGCTGACTAAGTCGAACGGTGGGCTAATGAACGCTGCCGAAGGCAAGCGCGCCTGCGTGAACATGCTGCTGTCGGGAACTGCCTCCGGCGTCATCGGCGCCTCGTGGCTGGCGCGTCAGGCCGGAGAGGACAAGATCCTTACCCTCGACATTGGCGGGACCTCGGCCGACTTCGCTCTCATCATCGACGGCGAGCCGCAATTCGGGACAGGCGAGCTGATCGGCGAATTTCCGCTCCATATCCCCTCCGTGTCGGTGAGCTCGATCGGTATCGGCGGCGGTTCTATCGCCAGTGTCGATGCGCAGGGGGTGCTGCGGGTCGGACCGGAATCGGCGGGTTCGACGCCAGGACCCGCGTGCTACGGCCGTGGCGGCGAGCGGCCGACGGTGACGGACGCGATGGTGGTGTGCGGATGGCTTGGTCACAGCGAGATGGCCTATGGCCAGCTCAGAATCGATACCGGCCTGGCCCATCGCGCGGTCGGCGAGCTTGCCGCCCGCCTCGGCCGCCCCATTGAGCAGACCGCGCAGGCAATCCTCGACATCGCGGTGTCGGAGATGTTCGTCGAGGTCGAGAAGCTTGCTTCGCGCGCCGGCGTCGATTTGCGCGATTTCACGCTGATGCCTTTCGGCGGCGGCGGCCCGATGCTCGGCGCCTTTCTTGCCCGCGAGCTCGGCATGAAGCGCGTCATGGCGCCGCGCCGTCCCGGCGTGGTATCGGCGTTGGGCGGTCTGGTGGCGGATCTGCGCGGCGACTTCATCCGCACGGTCTTCACCCCATTGTCGGGCGCTACGCTCCCCGCAATTGGCGAGGCGTTCGAGGCGCTCGCGCATGAGGGGCGCGGCTGGCTTGCGGCGCAGGGGCACGACTCGGCAGCGGAACTCACTATCTCCTGCGACATGCGCTACTTCGGCCAAAGCTATGAGATCGAAGTCGTCCTTTCGCCGCAATGGCTGGCAGACGGCGACGTAGCCGCTATCGAGCAGGCCTTCCATCTTACCCACCAGCGGCTTTACGATTTCCACGATCCGGACGGCGAGATCGAGCTTGTGGATATCAGGCTGTCTGCCATAGGCGCCGGGCCGAAACTCTCGCTTCCGGAGACCGAAGAGGTGGACGTTGCGGCCACCCCGGCGCGCCGTCTCCCGGTCTACACCGGTGCGAGCGTCGAAACCGTCGATCTCCACGACCGCCAGGCTCTCGTGTCGGGCAGCACATTCGACGGACCTGCCGTGGTCGTTCAGGAAGACACCACTTTCGCCATTCCCGCAGGAGCGCATGCACGGGTCGACCGCTATCTCAACCTTCTGTTGACCTTCGCGGAGTGAGGCCATGTTTGATCGGACAAACCTTCAGGTTCTCGCGAACCATGCCCGCGCGGCGGCTGAAAACATGGCTCATACGCTGCACCGCACAGCGCACTCCGCCTTCGTCAAGGAGACGCAGGATTTTACGGTCATGCTGATGGATCGTTCGGGAGCGACCTTCGCCGTGCCGATGGAGCTTGGCGCTACCTGGTATCCGGGGCTTTCCTATCACCGCGCTATCGCGATGGTCGGCGACTACCGGCCGGGTGACGTTGCCTTCACCAACGATCCCTATTCAGGCCACGTCGCCACGCACGCGCCCGACACCCATTTGTGGAAGCCCGTCTTCGTCGATGGCGAGATCGTCGCCTGGACGGGAGGGCACATCCACAATACCGACATGGGCGGCGCGGTGCCGGCCTCGCTCAGCCGCGCGCTGACCGAAATTCATCAGGAGGGTATCCGCTTTCCGCCGATGAAGCTGGTGCGGGAAGGGGTCTTCGATGAGACGATCCAGCGGATCATGAGCACCAATGTGCGCAAGCCAGATCTCAACATCGGCGACATCAAGGCGCTGGTCGGCGCGCTCAACACCGGCGAGCGCAAGGTCCAGGCAATGGTGAGGAAGTTCGGCAAGGCCGGCTTCGTTGAAGGCGTTGCGGCTCTTCTCGATCATGCGGAGGCGCAGGCGCGCGACGTGCTGCGCTCAATGCCCGACGGCACATGGGAATTCTGCGACTATGCCGACGAGGATTCCGTCGAGGCCAATCCGTGCCGGCTGAAGCTGACACTGACGATCAAGGGTGATGAGGCGGTGCTCGACTTCACCGGCTCCGATCCGCAGCTCGGCTCCTCGCTCAACGTGCCTTCGGGCGGCGACCCGCGACACACCATGCTTTTGGTGGGTGTCTACTACGTGCTCTACACGCTCAATCCGAAGATCCTGCTCAACACGGGTCTGACGCGGCCGTTCACCTGCATCGCACCCACGGGGTCGGTGCTGAATCCGATACACCCCGCGGCTGTCGGCATGCGCTCGCTGACCTGCGCCCGGCTGCGGTCGGTCATCTTCGGCGCCTTCTCGCAGGCACTGCCGGAGCGCCTGCCCGCGGCGCCGGCCGGCAACAACTGCATAGTCAACGTCATGACCACGGACGAGCGCACCTACCGGACCATCATCACAGCGGTGAATCCGGTGGTGGGCGGCGGCGGGGCGATGCCGCATCGCGACGGGACCAACGGATCGGGCGCCGATGCCGCCTATCTCAAGAACACGCCGATCGAGATCACGGAGACCGAGACCCCGGTCGAATTCGTGAAATACGGGCTCGCCAAGGACAGCGGCGGGGCGGGCCGCTGGCGCGGCGGGCTGGCGACCGAGATGGCCTTCCGCGTCTTTGCTCCCGACTCCAGGATCACGGCGCGTAACCGCGACCGCAGCTTCTTCCGTCCCTGGGGCGTGCTGGGCGGCAAGGCCGCCGGCCTGTCGGACATGGTCGTCAATCCAGGGACCGAGCACGAGCGGCGGCTGGGCAACATCGACACCGCGGTTCTGCAGCCCGGCGACGTGCTCGAGATCCGCTCCGCCGGAGGCGGCGGGCGCGGCGATCCGCATCAACGCGAGGCCTGGCGGGTCGCGCAGGATGTGCGGCGCGGCTATGTGTCACCGATTGTTGCCGAGCGCGACTATGGCGTCGTCATTCGCGATGGCGAGGTCGACGAGCAGGCGACCGCGAGGCTGCGCGCGGGGCACAAGCCGTCCGCTGGCCATTTTCATTTCGGTACGGAGCGGGAAGGCTACGAAGCGCAGTGGACTCCGGCGGCCTATGATCGGCTCACCGCCATATTAAGGGACCTGCCGATCCATTGGCGGTTCTTCGCCAAGACGGAGATCTTCCGTCGCATGAAGGGGCGCTCCGGGCCTGAAGGCGTCCAGGCGGCGTTCGATGCGGTCTGCGAACGGTTCCCCGAACTGCCCCGTCCTCGTCCGGTGCAAGAGGCCGCGGAATGATCACCGCCGGCCGTATCGTCCGGCTGGCAGAGCGCGACCGGGCGGCGGTGCATTTCTTTCTCGACGGGCAGACCGATAGTGCTCTCGCGGGCGATACTGTGTTGACCGCGATGCTGGCGCCAGGACACGCCTTGCGAATGTCCGAGTTCGGACCCGAGCCGCGCGCCGGCTTCTGCCTGATGGGAGCCTGCCAGGATTGCTGGATATGGCAGGAGGAGGGGCCGCGCCTGCGGGCGTGCACAACCCTGATCGCCGAAGGCATGCGGTTGCGCACCACGCCGCCGCAGAGTTGGCCGTGAGTGAGGCCCCGTTGCCGCGGATCGTAATCGTGGGCGCTGGCCCTGCCGGCATAAGGGCGGCGGCGGCGCTTGTCGATGCGGGCCTCCATCCGGTGGTGATCGATGAAGGGCAGCGCGCCGGCGGCCAGATCTATCGTCGCCCACCTGAAGGGTTCGTCCGCACGCCGGAGCAGCTCTACGGGTCGGAGGCGGCGAAGGCGCGCGCATTGCATGCGCTCTTCAACCGACTGGCCGAGGAGGGGCGGCTCACCCATTGCGCTGGAAGCTCGGTCATCGCAGTGCAGGAAGGTCGGCTGCAAGTGCTGGGGGAGGGCGGCGTGCAGGTGATCTTCCACGATCGCCTGATCTTTGCGACCGGCGCCTCCGACCGTGTCGCTCCGGTCCCGGGCTGGCAGAGTGCCGGCGTCTACAGCCTTGGCGCGGTGCAGATCGCGCTCAAGGCGCAGGGCGTGGCGCTGGGGCAGCGGATCGTCCTGATCGGATCGGGGCCTTTGCTAACGCTGGTCGGCACTCAGCTTGTCAAGGCTGGAGCGAATGTGGCGGCAGTATTGGATACCTCTTCCTGGCACCAGCAAATGCGGGGGCTCTGGGACCTTGCCGCCCGGCCGGTCGTCGCGCTGCGCGGTCTGGTCCTGCGGGCGAGGCTCGGCGGCCGCTACCATGCGGGCGTGACGCTCGAACGGATTGATGCCGACGGGAAGGGTGTCACAGCGATGCGCTGGCGCGACGCCGGCGGAAGGCAGCGTCTCACTCCATGCGACACGATAGGCATGGGCTGGCACTTACGGGCGGAGACGCATCTGGCCGACCTGGCGGGATGCGCTTTCACCTATGATGAGCGGTGGCGGCAATGGCTGCCAAAGACCGACCGGATGGGGCGTGCCGGCAGGGGCGTCTACCTAGCAGGCGATGGGGTTCGTCTTTTGGGAGCGGACGGCGCGGAGATCGCGGGGCGTCTGGCTGCGGCGGCATGCCTTGCTGATCTTGGATTGCCAGCGCCCTCCACGGCGGGCGATCTGCGCAAGCTCTCGCGGCTCGAGCGCTTCGCCTGCGGCCTGGCTCGCGCCTTTCCTTGGCCGGCGGCGATGGTGCGGGCACTCCCCGACGACGCGGTCGTCTGCCGCTGCGAAAACGTGACTGCCGGAGCCGTACGTCAGGGTGTGGATTTCGGCGGGGGCGAGGCCAACAGGGTGAAGTCGCTATCGCGCATCGGCATGGGGCGATGCCAGGGGCGCTATTGTCAGTTGGCCGGTGTCGAACTTATCGCGGCGCAGACCGGCTGCACGCCTGGCGCTGTCGGCCGGTTCCGCGGGCAAGCGCCTGTCCGCCCGGCGCCTATCGGCGCCTTTCTGCGGGACGGCTGATGCGATCCGTGCCGTCCTGGGATGTCTGCCTGTATCAAGTTTAGAAATCGGCAACCTTCCCCCAGGCCGAAATGTCGAAGCGCCTGGGATCATAGGATTGCGGATCGACGATCGGTTTGGAGCCGGTCATCAGATCGGCGACGAGATGCCCGGCGCCGGGTCCGATGCCGAAGCCATGCCCAGAGAACCCGGCAGCCAGGAAGAAACCCGGAACTGTATCGATCTCGCCGATGGCAGGCACGCCGTCCGGCGTGCTGTCGATGTAGCCGGCCCAGGCCGCGCTGATCCTGGTCCGGCGCAGCGCCGGCAGCAGCTCGAGCGCTCGCGCGTGGGTCAGGCGGATGGTCGCCTGGTTCGGAGCCGGATCGAGAATACGCATCCGCTCCATCGGCGTCGGCCGGTCGAGCCGCCAGCGTCGGAGCGTTTCGTGGCCGGAGCGCATGCCTTGCAGGCCGCCAGGCGCGAGGCTGCGCCAGCGCTTCAGGAACATGGGCAGGAATTGCGGCGAGAAGCGCAACTGCTGCGGCGTCACGTCCACGCGCCCGCGTCCGCTTATGGCGAGCGTGTAGCCGCCATCGCTACGACGCGTGGCCGAGATATTCGCCGTGTGCAGCGCATCCGGCAGACCCTCCGCGCCGGGCGATACGGACAGGATGGAGGAACGGATCGACGCCTGTGGAAAACGGAAACCGAATTGATGGCAGAAGGAGGAGGCCCAGGCGCCGCCGGCCAGCACCGCCACCTTGGTCCGGATCGTTCCACTTTCGGTGACCACGCCGCTCAGGCGTCCGCCCTCGGTCTCGACACCGCGCGCGGCGCAATTCTGGTGCACGGAGCTCCCAAGCTCGAGGATGGCCCGGGCGACCGCGGGCGTGGCCCGCGATGGATCGGCGGTGCCGTCGGTCGGCGAGAAGACGCCGCCCTTCCAGGTCCGGCCCGTGGCGCGGCCTCGCTCGCTGGCTCCGGCGCCGTCGAGCATGTGCGTGGTGACGCCGGCCGTCCTGGCGAAGTCACGCCAGCGCGCCCAGCCGGCCAGTTCCGCCTCGTCATTGCTGAGATAGAGCAGACCGCAGCGGCGAAAGCCGGTTTCCGCTGCAAAACTGTCCCACAGATCGAGGCTGCGGGTCGCCATAGGCAACTCGCGGGCGTCGCGGTTCTGCTGCCGGCACCATCCCCAATTCCTGGAGGACTGCTCGGCGCCGATGCGTCCCTTTTCGACAAGCGCGACCTTCATGCCGCGCCGTGCCAGGTAATAGGCCGCGAAGACACCGACGATGCCGCCGCCGATCACCACCGCGTCCGCGGTCTGTGGCAGGTCGCCAGATGTCTCGATTTGCTGCAATGGTGCGCGCATGGTCTCTCTGCCTTGAAGTGCCAATCTACCGTGTTGCGCAGGCAGCCGCTGCCGCAGTTGAAGCCGAAGCAGAATTTTATTCCGGCAGCTCGGTCGAAATCGGGAGCCGATGCGTTTCAAAGCGCTGTCCGCTTGGATGGACAGGCCAGCGGGCTGTGGTAGTGTCAATGCCTATGAGCAAGGCAGCATTTTGTGCTGTGGCGTGCGTTCTGCGGAGACGAGCGTGAAACTGGATCGGATCGATATCAAGATTCTACACGAATTGCAGAAGAACGGCCGCATCACCAATGTGGAACTGGCTGATCTGGTGCATCTGTCGCCGAGCCCGTGCCTGATGCGGGTCAAGAAACTGCAGTCGGAAGGCTACATCGAAGGCTATTCCGCGCAGGTCAATATCGGCAAGCTTGGCCAGACGCTGACCGTGTTCACCGAAATCACCTTGAAGAACCATCGCCAGGTGGACTTTGCCCGCTTTCTCGCGGTGGTGGAGAAGATCGACCAGGTCATTGAGTGCCACCTCGTGTCGGGCGGCTACGACTATCTGATGAAGTTCGTGGCCGCCGGCATCGGTGAGTATCAGACGATCATGGAGCGGCTGACCGACATGGATATCGGCATCGACAAGTATTTCAGCTTCGTGGTGCTGAAGTCTCCCATCGTCAAGGCGCATATACCGTTGCCCAGCCTGTTTCCTAGGTAAGGCTGCCGTTTCGTCAGCGATGGCCGTACTGGCTGACCAACTCGGGGTCGCGGACGAGGCCGTCGAGCCACGTCGGATCGAGCTTAGGCACGGAGGAGAACAAAAGCTTGGAATAGGGGTGGGTGGGCGCCTTCAGCTTGTCGGGCGTGATCTGCTCCACCCGTTCGCCATTGTACATAACCATGATTTCGTCGCAGATCGCTTCGACGACCGAGAGGTCGTGGCTGATGAAAATGTAGGAAAGGCCCAACTCGCGCTGCAACTCCTTGAGCAGTTCGATTACGGCGGCCGCCACCACGGTGTCGAGCGCCGAGGTGATCTCGTCGCAGATGATGAGCTTGGGTCCGGCCGCCAGGGCGCGCGCGAAGTTCACGCGCTGCTTCTGGCCGCCCGAGAGCTCCGACGGGCGACGGTAGCGTAGCGTCCTGGGCAGGCGGACCATGTCGAGAAGTTCATCGACGCGCTTCGAGCGCGCCTGCCTGTCCAGCCGGTGATAGAAGGCCAGCGGCCGGGAGATGATGTCCTCCACAGCCTTGGCCGGATTGAGCGCGGTATCGGCATACTGGAACACGATCTGCATCTCGCGCAACTGGTCCTGGCTGCGTTTCCCGGAGGCGCGCTCCAGTTGCTTGCCGTCGAAAACGATGTCGCCGGCCGCCGCCGGATGGATGCCGGCGATGACGCGCGCGAGCGTCGATTTTCCGCAGCCGGATTCGCCGATGATGCCAAGGTTGCGTCCCTTCTCGACAACCAGGCTGACGGAATCGACAGCGCGGATGAGCGGCAGTCCGTCATCGCGCACCGCGCCATAACCTGCCGTCACATTGTCGATGCGTAGCAACGGCTTCACGGCGGCTTCCGCGTCCGCATGCGCTTGCCGCGGCTTCGGTTCGAAGGCAGCCAACAGTTCGCGCGTATAGGGATGCTGGGCAGCCGTAAGAATCTGAGCCGTGGTGCCGGTCTCCTGCACCTCGCCACCCTTGAGCACAACAATGCGGTCGGCGATCTGGGCGACGACAGCGAGGTCGTGCGAAACGTAGACACCCGCTATCCCGCCCGCCCGCATGACCGACTTGAAGGCCTTTAGCACGTCGATCTGTGTCGTCACATCGAGAGCCGTCGTCGGCTCGTCGAAGATCATCAGCTTGGGATCGCCGATGAGCGCCATGGCCGCAGACAGCCGCTGCAATTGCCCGCCCGAAACCTGGTGCGGATAACGCGCGCCGATTCCGTCCGGATCCGGCAGCGACAAGGCCCTGAACAGTTTAACCGCGCGCTTTCGCGCCTGCTCGGGGGACATCAGTCCGTGGATGCGCGTAACCTCGATCACCTGCTCCATAATGGTGGACGAGGGGTTGAAGGAAGCCGCGGCACTTTGCGGAACGTAGGCAATGACGGTGCCGCGCAACCTGGCGCGTTCCTTTTCGGAAAGTGCCGCCAAGTTCTTGCCGTTGACATTGATGTCGCCGCCAGTGATGCGGCAGCCAGGTCGCGCATAGCCCATGAGCGAAAGCGCCACCGTCGTCTTGCCGGAGCCGCTCTCGCCGATCAGGGCGACGATTTCGCCATCGGCGATGTCGAGGCTGACGCCCTTGATGATTTCGACGACGCGTCCGGCATCGGTCGTCGCCTCGATCTGCAAGTTCCTGACCTCGACGAGATTGGTCATGCGTCCCTGTCCCTGATCTTCTGCGGCAGGTTGTCGATCAGCAGGTTGACGCTGATGGTGAGGCTGGCGATCGCCAGCGACGGAACGATGACGGCGGGCGCCGCGAAGGGCAGGCCGCCGATGTTCTCGCGCACCAGCGCGCCCCAGTCAGCGAGCGGCGGCTGCAGGCCGAGGCCGAGGAAGGACAGGCCGGAGAGCAAGAGCACGATGAAGACGAAACGCAGGCCGAAGTCGGCCAGCACCGGGCGGATGATGTTGGGCAGGATTTCGGATCCGATGAGATAGA
This sequence comes from Mesorhizobium sp. M0047, assembly GCF_040323315.1. Lineage (NCBI taxonomy): Bacteria > Pseudomonadati > Pseudomonadota > Alphaproteobacteria > Hyphomicrobiales > Phyllobacteriaceae > Mesorhizobium > Mesorhizobium sp. M0047. Next base: position 22,203 of record NZ_JAMYUW010000037.1, read on the forward strand.
AGGTGCTTTCGCCACGGACGCGAGCGACAGTCATGAAGTCCATGGTGTTGATGTTGACGGCGAGCGCCCGCGCGAAACGGTAGGCGCCGGGGATATAGATGACGGCGAGCGTCATGATCAGCGCCGGGATCGACGAGCCGACCGCGGCGACGACCACAAGGCCAAACAGCTTGCTGGGGATGGAGTTCATCGCGTCGAGGAAGCGGCTGAGACAGCTGTCGAACCATCCGCCGGTGACGGCCGCGATCATCCCCAGTACCACGCCCGAGAAGCAGGCGATGACGACGGCGGCGAGCGATATGCCGACGGTGTAGCGCGCGCCCATCAGCACCCGCGAGAGCATGTCGCGTCCCAGATAGTCTGAGCCGAGCCACAGGCCCTGACGCATCGGGCCGAAATAATCGTCGTCGACGATGTCGCCGATTGAATGGGGAGTGATGGAAGGCGCGAAGATGGCGATCAGTGTCCACGCCACGATGACCAGCGAGGCCACGACGCCCACGAGATTGTAGCTATGGCCTAGGAAGGACCGTCGGGAAGCTGCCGCGCGCGCCATCGTCACCTCAGCCTCGGGTTGGACATGATGGCGATGATGTCGGCAACCGTGATGAGCAAGAGGTAGCCGAGGCAGAAGATCGTCGCGCAGCTCTGGATCAGCGGCAGGTCGCGGGTCGCGACCGCATCGACCATAAGCTTGGCGATGCCGGGATAGTTGAAGATCGTCTCCACGATGATGACGCCGCCGACCAGATAAGACAGTGATAGCGCAACCGCGTTGACGATCGGCCCGAGTGCATTGGGAAGCGCGTGCTTGAGCACCATGCGGCTGCGCGAGGCGCCTTTGAGAAGCGCCATCTCGACATAGGGGGTGGAGAGCGTTTCGAGCACGGCGGCGCGGGTCATGCGGATCATCTGAGCGGAGATGACGAAGGTCAGCGTGATCACCGGCATCGCATAGATGCGTGCGAGGTCGGTCAGCGAATGCGCCTCGTTGACCGAGGACAGCGCCGGCAGCCATTTGAGATAAACGGCGAAAAGCAGGACCGCGAGGGTCGCGACCATGAATTCCGGCACGGAGATGACGCCGATCGAAAGGACAGTGACGGTGCGGTCGTAGAGGGAACCGCGCAACATGGCAGAGGTGATCCCCAGCGTCAGCGCCAGCGGTACCGAGAGCAGCGTGGTGATGCCGGCAAGCTCCATGGTGTTGACGAAGCGCCCGCCGATCAGCGCCGCGACAGGCATTTCATTGGCGTAGGAGGTGCCGAGATCGCCGTGCAACAGGCCGAGAAGCCAGCGCAGGAAGCGCAGGATTGCCGGATCGTTTAGATGCATGGCCTCGCGCAAGCCGGCAACCGCCTCGGGGGTAGCCGCCTGGCCAAGCAGGATCGACGCGGTGTCACCGGGCAGCATGCTGGTGGCGAAAAAAACGGCGAACAGAACGATCAGAAGTGTAACGACCGCGATTGCCAGCCGCTTCAGCACGAGGTTGAAAACCCCAGATGTCATGGAAGCGCTCCTGCGGTTGCGTTCGGCCAAGCCATGTTGCGCAAGTGGTGCCGGGGACCAGTTGGCCGGTCCCCGGCTGGCGCGTCTCAGGCTTCAAGCCAGAGATATTCCGCCATTGCGTAGCCCATCATGCCACCGAGCGGGTTCGCCTCCAAACCCTTCACCTTGCTGGAGAGGGCATCGACGTTGGAAATGTAGGCCGGGATGATGGTGCCGGCCTCCTCGGAGACCATGGTCTGCATCTGGCCGTAGATTTCCTTGCGCTTGGCCTGGTCGAGCGAGCCGCGCGCCTCGATCATCAGCTTGTCGAACTTCTCGGACTTGTACTGGCTTTCGTTCCAAGGCGCGTTGGAGGCGTAGAGGAGCGAGAACAGAATGTCCGGCGTCGGGCGTGGATTGATGTTGCCGAAATGGATCGGCGCCTTGAGCCAATAATTGTCCCAATAGCCGTCGGACGGTACGCGCTGGACGTCCAGCTTCATGCCGATGTCCGCGCCGGCGGCCTGGATGATCGTCGCCATGTCGATGGACGAGGTCGCGGCATCGGAGGCGACCACTGGGATGGACTGGCCGAGCAGGCCCGACTTCTTGAAGTGGAACTTGGCCTTGTCCGGGTCGAAAGCCTTCGGCTTGAGGTCGGCATTGTGGAAGATGTTCGCCGGCGAGACGGGCTGGTCGTTGCCGACTTCGCCAAGGCCGCGCAATGCCGATTTGACGATCTGCTCGCGGTTGACGAGGTATTTCATGCCGGCCACGAAGTCGGCCTTATTGCCCGGATCCATGTCGAGCCGAATGTTGAGGTCCGTGTAGTTGCCCGAGGTCGTCTTCGACAATTCGAAGCCCTGCTGGCCGCCGATGAGCTTCATCGCGCGCGGATTGATCGAGGCGGCGAAGTTGATGTCACCGGAAAGCAGAGCGTTGACGCGGGCGCTGTCGTCGCTGATGGCGATGAATTCGAACGAGTCGAGATAGGGCTTGCCCGACTTCCAGTAATTCTTGTTCTTGGTGACGACCGACCGCACGCCCGGTTCGAACGTTTGCAGCACGAAGGCGCCGGTGCCGTTGCCCTTGGAGAAGTCGGTGGTGCCATCCTGGACGATCATGAAGTGATGCAGCGCCAGGATCGTCGGGAGGTCGGCATTCGGGTCGGCAAGCGCGATTTCGACGGTCGATTTGTCGACCGCCTTGAAGCCAGTCATCTGCGCGGCGATCTTGGCGACCTTGGAGCCAACCGATTTGTCGAGATGGCGCTTCAGCGAGTAGATAACGTCTTGTGCAGTGAGGTCCTTGCCGTCGTGGAAGGTGACGCCCTTGCGCAGCTTCACGGTCCAGGTCTTGGCGTCCTTGCTGTCGAAGCTTTCAGCCAGTTCCATCTGCGTGACGCCGTCCTTGTCGAGGAAAGTAAGGCGGTTGTAGAGCGAGCAGCAGCGGACATAGTCGGTAGAGAGCGATGCCTTCGCCGGATCGAGCGTGTCGGCGGTCGAGGACGACCAGCCGGCGGCCTTGAAACTGCCGCCGGAAGCCGGCGTGGCGGCGACGGCATTCGTGGCGCGGCCGAGCACCAGGCTACCCGCGGCAATCGCGGCTCCACCGGCCAGCAACATCTTGAGGAGTTCGCGGCGGCTCGCGCCCCGCCGAATGGCGTTTTCGACCATGGCATCGTCTGCACCGGTCCAGTTCGTGATCTTATCGGTCATATCATTCCCCTTTCTGTTTGTTTTTCCGGTTCGCTCGTCTTGCTGCGGCTTTTCCGGGGTTGGGCTCAGCTTCGTTCCTTCAGGCTTTCCCGCACGGCCGCCGCCAACGCGGCCATCAAGGTGAAGTGGTAGTCGGGCACGGTGAAGCGCTCTGGCTCGATCGTGCCGCCATAGCCCTTCTGGGCATGCCGACGCTCGATCCAGCAATTGGTCAAGCCAAGCGCGCGAGATATGCCGATATCGTGATATTGGCTTTGCGCGACATGCAGGATGTCATCCTTGCTGTCGCCCCTGGAGGCCACGAAATCGAAGACCTTCCGGAAAAATGCTGGGTCTGGTTTCTCCGTGCCCGTATCGTCGGCCGTGAAGGTGGCGAAGAAGGGCGATCCCAGTTGTTTCTCAAAATGATCTAGCGCCCAGCGCCGGGCGTTGGTCATGGCGATCAATCTGTGCGATTTCGCAAGGTCCGCCAATGCTGCGGCGCTGTCTGGGAAACCTGTCCAAATGCTGGCGGAATCCCGCAGCCGTACGCCATATTTTTCCTCGGCGGGCAGGCCGAGCCGCCGCGCAATGAGCATGTACACACGTGCGAGATCGTCGGGGAATAGCCCGGCACCAGGCATGTAGCGGGCCTGCCGATACAAGGCCAGTGCGGCTTCGCCATCGATGGAAACGCCGGCTTCGGCGGCAATCGCGGCTAGGCAGGTTGTTATACCGCCTTCGAAGTCGATCAGCGTGCCGACGACATCGAAGGTCATGTATTTGAACTCGCTAAAGTCCCTGGCCAAACCTGGCTCTCCTCTGCGCGCGGCCGAATTGCATGTGTTGAACAGAACATAATTCCGTGCTGTCCGGGGCGTCGGTCTTTTTCGAAGGCTCTGAAATTCGGGCCTTCTGGCCTTGTCTTATGAGCAGTCTGGCACTTCCCCCGCGCTGGATTCGCCGAAAAGGCGTGAGGAGGCGGCACAAAATTGCGAAATCGTCTGCCCCGGCGATATTTCGAGACACGACATATTTCGCCGCCTTCATGCCATCACGTGGCGGACATCGGGATCGGCCAGCGTCTGGTCGAGGGTCCGGCGCGTGCGCTCGATGATCGCATCGATGTCGCTGTCGGTGCAGCAGAGCGGCGGTGCATAGCCGAGAACCCCATGCGCAAAGGCACGGATGATGAGGCCGTTGTCCCAGGCCCTGTCGAAGATGCGCCGCGCCGGCATGGCCGACGCCGGAAGCGGTGTCTTCTTCTGTTTGTCGACCACCAGTTCGATCGCGGCAAGCATGCCGCGGCCGCGTACCTCGCCGACCAACGGATGGTCGCTCAGGCTTGCCAGTCCAGCCATCAGGCGGGCGCCGGCCTTGATACCATTCTCCAGAAGGCCGTCTTCGTAGAGTTTCAAGACTTCGAGTGCGACTGCGGCGCTGACGGGATGGGCGGAATAGGTGTAGCCATGTCCGACCGTCGCGCTGCCCGCGGCATCGGCGATGACGTCATAGACATGATCGGACATGAATACCGCGCCCATCGGAACATAACCCGAGGTCAACCCCTTCGCGGTCGTCATGAAGTCGGGAATGATCTCTTCGTCCGTGCAGGCGAACAGGGGTCCGGTGCGGCCGAACCCAGTGATGACCTCGTCGGCGATAAACAGGATGCCATACTCGCGGCAGAGCTCGCGCATCGCCTTGATCCAGCCTTTCGGCGGGACGATTACTCCGCCCGAACCTTGGATCGGCTCGGCGTAGAAGGCGGCAACCCGCTCAGGACCGATCGCCTCGATCTTCGCCTTCAGCGCGCCGAGCGATGCGGCGATGATCGCGCTCCCGTTGTCACCCACCGGGTTGCGATAGGGATAGGGGGAGGGGACCTTGTGCTGCCATTCGAAGGGAATGCCAAAACCGGCGTGAAAGGTAGGCAGGGCGGTCAGGCCCGCGCCAACCACCGACGACCCGTGATAACCCTGCTCGATGGAAATGAACTGGTCGCGTTGCGGCTCGCCCCTGGCATTCCAGTAGTAGCGGACGAAACGGATCGTGCTGTCGACCGCGTCCGACCCGCCAAGCGTGAAAAAGACGTGATTGAGGTCGCCTGGCGCGCGCTCGGCCAGCTCCGAGGCGAGCCGAATGGCCGGCTCCGAACCGAGGTCGAAATAGGCGGTGGCGTAGGGAAGCTCGCGCATCTGCCTGGCCGCCGCCTCGACGATGCTGTCGTGGCCGTAGCCGGCATTGACGCACCACAGCCCCGCGAAGCCGTCGAGAAGCTGCCGGCCGGAGGCATCGGTCACGGTCGCTCCCTTCGCTGATTTCAGCACACGTACGCCAAGCGCCTTATGACCACGGTATGAAGAGACCGGATGGATGAGATGAGCGCGATCGAGTTCGATCAGGGAATTGGCGAGCATTGTTGTTCTCCGGCTAGCCTAGCGCCTGGTTGGCGAGGGCGTAAACTTTTGGCCTGGCGTGTTCCACGTCATTCTTCGGCGGACGGTCCATGGCCACGCCGCCGCCGACATGGGCGAGGCCGATTTCCTCGAGCCAGCCGGCTATGCCGGTCCCGCTGCCGGTATCCACGCGCAGGAAGGCGCCGAGACGCGACGTGGCGAAGAAGCCGATCAGGTCTTTGGCGGCCTCCGCGCTTCCCGCGATGACCGGACCGATCACCTCGCCGCGTCCGAACGGGCGGATCGCGGCATAGGCCTCGATGGCGCCATCGCGGCGGATGACGGCGAATTGCCCGCGCTCGGCCAGCGCATCGATCAAAGCTTCACGGTCGGCGCCGTAGGCGTCGCGGTCCAGCGCCTTGATTTCCGGGAGATCGGCGATGCCTGCGGCTTCCACGCCATCGGGCGCGCCAAGCCTGGCAACGCTGCCCTGATGTTGCCGGATCGTACCGGACGGCACGAAGCCGAGCTTTTCATAGAGAGGCATGCCGTCCGCTGTCGCGACGAGCCGTAGCGGGCGGTCCTCGGCAAGGGCGAAGGCCTGTTCCATGAGCCGGCGCCCGACCCCCTTGCCCCGCACATTCCTGTCGACGATCACCATGTTGATCATGGCGCAATCCGTGCCGTAGGGCGTTACCAGGATGGTTCCGGTGACGCGGCCCTGATGGTCAAGCGCGACCGCACCGTTCGAGAGCTGCAGCGCCATCTGCCAATCCTGCGCGCGATGCGGCCAATTCTCCTGGCGAGAAAGCATTACGGCTCCCTCGATATGGTCGGGCCCGAAGGCCTGGAGTTCGATGTCGCCCTGCTGCATGAGGCATCCTTCCGTCTAGTGCCCAAGTCTCGGCCATCGGCGCGCCTCAGATCATCTGAAGGCTCTGGCTTCGGCGGTATCTTTCGCCGTAGCGCGAGGGGTGTGCCGCATCTTGTGCTGGCGCAGTCCGCGGCGGAGGCGCTTCACGCCGATCGCGGCGCCGCGATCGGCAAGCCAGATGCTACAGCGTGCCAAACCAGATGGCGGATACGGAACTTTCTGCTTTCGTGAGGGCGATTTCGGTCAGGTGGATCGCCGGCTGCCGTCCTATGATGAAATACATCCCTGCACGGATGTATTTCCACCGGAGATCGACGAACATGGCTTCCTTCAGGCCCAAATACATTACCTTCGATTGCTATGGCACGTTGACCTTTTTTCAGATGGCGGAAGCGGCGCGCGACCTCTACGGCAGCCGCCTCGACGAACCGCGCATGCAGGAGTTCATCAAGAACTTCTCGGCCTATCGGCTTGACGAGATCATGGGCGACTGGAAGCCGTATGCCGACGTCATCCACAACGCGCTCGAGCGCACCTGCAAGCGCAACGGTGTTGCCTTCAACGCCGACGACGCGAGGATGGTCTACGAGCGCGTCCCGACCTGGGGGCCTCACGCCGACGTTCCGGCCGGCCTGGCGAAGGTCGCCAGGGAGATTCCGCTGGTCATCCTGTCCAATGCGATGGATGCGCAGATCATGTCCAATGTCGATAAGCTCGGTGCGCCGTTCCATGCCGTCTACACGGCTGAGCAAGCGCAGGCCTACAAGCCCCGTTTCAAGGCCTTCGAATACATGTTCGACAGGCTGGGCTGCGGCCCGCAGGATGTTCTTCACTGCTCGTCTTCGTTCCGCTACGACCTGATGTCGGCACATGATCTCGGCATCAAAAACAAGGTATGGGTCAACCGTGGCCACGAACCGGCCAACCCGTACTATGGCTATGTCGAGATATCGGACATTTCGGGTCTTGCAGGCGTGGTCGGTCTCTGAAACAGGCGGATTGCCAATGAAGTTCGTCTCCTACTGGCACGACACCGCCCCAGTCTTTTCCGGCGGGGCGCAAGGCCCGGTCGAGGGACACTACGATGCCGCCATCATCGGCGGCGGCTTCACCGGCCTTGCCGCCGCACACCGACTGGCAAAGGCCGGCGCGAAGGTGATCGTGCTGGAGGCGGAGCGGGTGGGCTGGGGCGCATCCGGGCGCAACGGCGGGCACCTCAACAACGGCCTCGCCCACAGCTACCTCTCCGCCAAGGCGGAACTCGGCAAGGATCGCGCAATCGCGCTTTACCGGGCACTGGACGATTCCGTCGACACCATAGAGGCGCTGGTCGCGGAGGAAGGCATCGATTGCAATTTCCGCCGCGCCGGCAAGCTGAAGCTCGCCTCCAAGCCGCAGCATTTTGATGCGATCGCCCGCAACTTCGAAGCCCTCCATGCCGAGGTGGATCCGGATACGGCGCTGCTGTCGGCGGCTGATCTCAAGTCCGAGATCGCTTCGCCCTTCCACGGCGCGATGCTGTCGAAGAAGAGCGCCATGATGCATATGGGCCGCTATGTGGCGGGTCTTGCCACTGCAGCCGCCCGCCACGGCGCCGCCATCCACGAGAATGCGGCGGTGACCGACCGCAAGCAGGCTGGCAAGCGGCATGAGCTGACCACTTCCCGAGGCCAGATCAGCGCCGACAATGTGCTGGTGGCGACCGGCGCCTACACCACACCCAATTTCGATTATTTCCGCCGCAGGATCATCTCCGTTGGCAGCTTCATCATCGCCACGCGCCCGCTGAGCGACGCCGAGATCGCCGCGACGATGCCGGGCAACAGGACATGCGTGACCTCGATGAACATCGGCAACTACTTCCGGCTCTCGCCTGACAAGCGCCTGATCTTCGGCGGCCGCGCACGCTTCTCTGCGACATCGGACCAGCGCTCCGATGCCAGGAGCGGACAGATCTTGCGGGCAGGCCTCGCGGCGATCTTTCCGCAGCTCGCCAAGGTCGAGATCGACTATTGCTGGGGTGGGCTGGTCGACATGACCAAGGACCGCTTTCCGCGGGCCGGTTACCATGACGGCGTCTGGTACGCGATGGGCTATTCCGGCCACGGCGCGCAGCTGTCCACGCATCTTGGCATGATCATGGCCGATGCCATGCTCGGCCGCGAGGACCGCAATCCGCTGAAGGGGCTCGAGTGGCTGTCCATTCCCGGCTATTCCGGCAAGCCCTGGTTCCTGCCGATGGTCGGCCTCTACTACAAAATGCTCGACCGGATTCAGTGATCGTCGATCCGGGGCTTCAGCCAAATTGCCTCAGCCCAGCCCACCGATGTGGAAGCTCTTCATCTCGAGATATTCCTCGATGCCGGCCTGCGCCCCTTCACGCCCGAGGCCGGACTGCTTGACGCCGCCGAAGGGGGCCACTTCCATCGACACGGAGCCGGTGTTGAGCCCCACCATGCCGAACTCCAGCGCCTCGCCGACGCGCCAGGCGCGTTTGAGGTTTTCGGTGTAGAAGTAGGAAGCAAGCCCGTAGGGCGTTCCGTTGGCCAGCGTGATCGCTTCCTCTTCCGTCTCGAAGCGGAAAAGTGGCGCGACCGGGCCGAACGTTTCCTCACCGGCAAGCTGCATCTCTTTTGTGGCGCCGGTCAGCACCAGCGGCGCGACATACTGAGGGCCGTCGGGCAACGCCGGCCTCGCGGTGATGATCGCAGCACCTTTGGCGAGCGCGTCCTCGACATGGCGGTTGATCTTCTCGACCGCCGCCATGTTGATCATCGGCCCGATAGCGACGCCGGGCTGCGTGCCCGGTCCCACCGTCATGGCGTTGACGCGGGCGGAAAGCCTCTCGGCGAAGGCTTCATAGACACCGGCCTGGACGAGGATGCGATTGGCGCAGACGCAGGTCTGGCCGCCATTGCGGAACTTGGAGACCAGCGCGCCCTCGATGGCGAGATCGAGGTCGGCGTCGTCGAAGACGATGAAGGGCGCGTTGCCGCCGAGTTCGAGGCTGAGCCGCTTCACGCTATCGGCCGCACCGCGCATCAGCAGCGAACCGACACGCGTCGAGCCGGTGAAGGAGATCTTGCGCACGGCCTCGTTCGCCATGATCTCGTTGCCGATCTCTGTGGGCATGCCGGTGACGATGTTGATGACACCGGCGGGGATGCCGGCGCGCTCGGCAAGCACGCCGAGCGCCAGCGCCGAATAGGGCGTGAACTCTGACGGCTTGATGACCACCGTGCAGCCGGCGGCCAGCGCCGGCGCGACCTTGCGGGTGATCATCGCATTGGGAAAGTTCCATGGTGTGATGATACCGCAAACGCCTACCGGTTCCTTCAGGACGATGATGCGGCGGTCGGACGTGGGCGAGGGGATTGTGTGGCCATTGATGCGGCGCGCCTCCTCCGCGAACCATTTGACGAAAGAAGCGCCGTAACGGATCTCGCCCCTGGCCTCGTCCAGCGGCTTGCCCTGTTCAGTCGTCAGGATCAACGCCAGATCGTCCAGGTGCGCCAGCATCAGCCCATGCCAGGCCTCCAGGAGGACTGCGCGCTCGGCGTTGGTTTTCTTTCTCCAATCGCGATAGGCGGAAGCCGCGGCCTCTATGGCCGCGCGGGCGTCCGGACCGGCCATGTCGGGCACCGTGCCGATCGCCGCCTGGGCCGCCGGATCGATGACGTCGACCGTCCTGCCGGAGCCGGCTGCGACCCACTGGCCGCCAATCAGGCCGGCTTCGCGGAAGAGACTTTTGTCCTTCAGGTTTTTCATCGAAAAACGACCTTGCAATCAGGTGAGGGAAGCGACGATGGCGGCCGTAATGGCCTCCGTCCGGTCCTTGCCGGGGATGGTGCCTATGCCCCTGGCGGTTGCGGCTTCGACCGCTTTCACAACGCGGTCGGCCGCAGTCTTTTCACCGAGATGATCGAGCATCATGGCGCCGGACCAGATGGCGGCTATCGGATTGGCGATGCCGAGATGGGCGATGTCGGGCGCCGAGCCGTGTACCGGCTCGAACATGGACGGCGCCGAGCGGCCGGGATTGATGTTGGCCGAGGCGGCGTAGCCGAGCCCGCCCTGGATCGCCGCGCCGATATCGGTCAGGATGTCGCCGAAGAGGTTGGAGGCGACGACCACGTCGAGGCTCTCCGGCGCCATGATCATGCGCGCTGCGAGCGCATCGACATGATAGCTGGTGACTTCGACATCAGGATAGTCCGCAGCCACCTTTCGCGTGATCTCGTCCCAGAACACCATCGAGTATTTCTGCGCGTTGGACTTCGTGACCGAGGCCACCTTGCCCCGACGCGACCGCGCCTGCTCGAAGCCGAAGCGCAGGATGCGCTCGACGCCGGCGCGGGTGAAGATCGAGGTCTCCACGGCGACCTCGTCCGGCGTGCCTTGATGCACGCGCCCGCCGGCACCGGAATATTCGCCTTCGGTGTTCTCGCGGATGCACAATATGTCGAAGTTTTCAGTGCGCAGCGGGCCGGTCACGCCCGGCAGCAGGCGGTGCGGCCGGATGTTTGCATATTGCACGAACGCCTTGCGAATCGGCAGCAGGAGACCGTGCAGCGAAACGGAATCCGGCACCTCCGCCGGCCAGCCGACGGCGCCGAGAAGAATGGCGTCGAAGCCGCGCAAGGTCTCGATGCCGTCCTCGGGCATCATACGGCCGGTTTCCTTGAAGAATTTGCAGGACCACGGGAATTCGGTTCCGGTCAAGGCAAAGCCCGCGCGTTTGGCTGCGGTCTCCAGCACCGTCCAGGCGGCGGCGGTCACATCGCTGCCGATGCCGTCACCGGGGATCAGGGCGATCGAATAGGACTTCATCGACATCTCTCTACAGGCTGATCAGGACGCTCTTGGTCCTGCGGTTGGCGTGATAGGCCTCGCGGCCGAGATCCTTGCCGATGCCGGAGCGCTTGTAGCCGCCGGTCGGCAGGATATGGTCGCGCGAGCGGCTGTAGCGGTTGACCCAGACAGTGCCGGCTTCGAGCTTGCGCGCGAAGCGGATCGTACGGGACAGGTCGGAGGTGAACAGGCCGGAAGCCAGCCCGTAGGTTGGATGGGTGGATAGCGCCAGCGCCTCCTCCTCGGTCTCGAAGGTCTGGATGGTCAGGACCGGGCCGAAGATCTCCTCGACGATCGCCGGATTGGGGTGGTCGACATTTGCGATCAGCGTCGGCTCATAGAAATAGCCGGGATTGTCAATGACGTTGCCGCCGGTCAGGCATTCGGCGCCTGCCTCGACCGCGGCCTTGACGATGCCGTCGATACGCGCCCGCTGCCGCTCCGAGATGACAGGCGAATACTGTGTCGCCTCGTCCCAGGTCGGGCCGGGCCGCACAGCTTTCATCCGCTCCAGGATGGCGGCCGTCAAATTGGCGGCCACGGTCCTCTCGACGATCAGGCGCGTGCCGGCCACGCAGGCCTGACCGGCATTGAAGGTGACGCTGCCGGCGATGGCCATTGCGGCCTTGTCCAGATCGGCATCGGCAAAAACGATCTGCGGGCTCTTGCCGCCGAGTTCCAGCGTCATCGGCTTGACGCCGGTGCGGGCGACATTCTCCATGATTGCCGATCCGGCGCGGGTCGAGCCGGTGAAGGAGATCTTGGCGATCTCGGGATGGCCGGTCAGCGCCGTGCCTGTCGTCGGACCGTCCCCCAGCACCACGTTCACGAGTCCTGCCGGCAGGCCCGCTCTAACGGCGAGTTGCGCCATAAAGACCGCCGAATAAGGCGTCATTTCCGACGGCTTGAGGATGACCGCATTGCCCGCGGCCAATGCGGGCGCAAGCTTCCATCCCGCCATCGAGATGGGAAAATTCCAGGGCGTGATCGCGCCGACCACGCCATAGGGCTCGCTCATGATCATGCCCAGACTGGCGTCGTCGGTCGGTACGAGCTCGCTGCCTTCCTTGTCTGCGAATTCGGCAAAGAAGCGGATCTGCTCGGCGGTGACAGCGATGTCGCCGGCAACGAGTTGGCCGATGGGCCGGGTGGAGCACAGCGCCTCGATCCTGGCCAGCGTTTGGGCTTCCGCCTCGATCAGGTCGGCCCAGGTCTGGAGTGCCTTCGTCCGTTCGCGCGGGCGAACACTACCCCAGTTGCTGGACTTCAGCGCCGCCTTGGCGCTTTCCACGGCACGGTCGACAATATCGACGCCGGCCACTGGGCAGGCGGCATACACCTTGCCGTCGGACGGCCGGCGCATCTCGATCGCATCCTCGGCCGCGATCAGCTCTCCCCCGATGAAATGGCCAACGGGAAGCGAAACGGCATCCGGGTCGAAGCTCAGGCCCATGGCACCCACTCTGGAATGTTCCGCGGGAGCCTAGCGCAGGCAGGAGCGCAGCATGCACCGTTCGACGATCGGTCGCGGATGATTGTTGTGCGCCGGCGATGACAGACGGCAAAATCTGTTGCGGAGGGCCGGCGCTTCGCCAGCTCCCGTTACCCTACAGTTGCGTAGATCTTGCGCACCGTTTCGATGGTCTTCCAAATCCCGGTGAAGCCAGGTTTCATCACGAAGCTGTCGCCGGCGCGGTAGGTCTCCGGCTTGCCGCCGTCCGGCGTGATTTCGATCACGCCGGCGAGGATGTGGCAGAACTCGAAAGTGTCGCCCTTGATCGCGCGCGTTTCCCCAGGCGTCGCTTCCCAGACGCCGGTGTGGACGAGATCGCCCTTGGCGACGTCCTGCGCCCAGGTCTTGAAGGCCGGGTTGCCGGAAATCAGCCGTTCGGGCAGCGCCCCGGATTCGCGCGGCTGGAAGGCAGGACTGGTATCGACGGTCTTGAGCAGGGACAAGGGATGGCCTTTCATGTTGAACTTCAATAGCCGCGCGACCGGTCGACGAGCCCGATGGGGTCAAGACCGGCGCGGTAACGCCTGATGTTTTCGACAACGGCCTGTGCGGCGCCGGCGGGCTGGGTGACGCTGGCGATATGCGGGGTCAGAATGATCTTCGGATGCGACCAGAACGGATGGCCCGCCGGCAGTGGTTCGGGATCTGTGACGTCGATCATCGCCGCCGAGAGTTGGCCGCGGTCGAGCGCGGCGAGAAGCGCCTCGTGGTCGAGCTGCGGCCCCCGGCCAGCGTGGACGAGCGCCGCCCCCTTGGGCAGCTTCGCAAACAGGTCGGCATCGAGGAAACCCCGCGTCTCCTCGGTCAGCGGCAGCAGGCAGACCAGTATGTCGCTGGCCGCGAGCATCTGTTCCAGCCCAGGCTCGCCATGATAACAGGTCACGCCCTCGATCTGCCGCGGCGAGCGGCTCCATCCGGCAAGTGGGAACCCGAAGGGCTTCAATCGGTCGAGGACGGCTTGGCCAAGGTGCCCGAGGCCGAGCACGCCGAGCCGGCGTGACCCGGCCTGAAGTTGCGCGATATCGTGCCATGCGCCGGCGCGCTGCTGCGCCAGATAGGCCGGCAGGTTGCGATGCAGCGCAAGCACGGCCAGCGTTACATACTCCTGCATCATGCGCACGATGCCTTCCTCCATCATGCGCACGATCTTCACGTTCGCAGGCACCGCATCGAGGCGAAACTGATCGACGCCGGCGCCGATGGAAAACAGGATTTCCAGGTTCCTGTAGCGGGCGAGCTTGTCCGGGACGGTCCAGCTGATCAGGTACCGCACGGCCTCGGGATCGACCGTTGCGGCATTGGTCGCGAAGGGGACGTCCGGCAGGTCTCTCGCGAAGACATCGGCGAAGATCGCCCCGCGGGGCGCATCCGAATTGAACAGGAATGTCATTCCGGCTGCCCCTTCACGTCGCGCAACGGGCGCCCAGTGTCTCGATCAATCGCTGGCAGGCGGCGAGTTCGCTGGCGAGAATGTATTCGTCCGGCTTGTGGGCGCGGTCTATGTCGCCGGGGCCGCAGATGATCGCCTCGAACCCCGCGGCCTGGTAGAGTCCGGCCTCTGTGCCGTAGCTGACGGCGGCGAGCGGCACCTCACCGGTCAATTCGCGCAGCAGTCCCGCAAGTGGCGCATCCTGCGGCAGCGACAGCGCCGGATAGGCGCTCATCGGTGTCCACTCGATGCGAAAGCCATTGGCCGCAAGGGCCTCTGCGCGCGCTCTTACAGGCGCCAGCAGGCTTGCCGGGTCGACGCCAGGTATGGCGCGTGCCTCCAGGTCCAGCGTGCAGGTGTCGGGGATGATGTTGACCTGATGTCCGCCCGCCACCACGCCCGCTTGCAACGAGGAGTAGGCCGGCTCGAAGGCGGAGTTGAACGGGCCGTGCGTCAGCCGCTCGGCTTCGTTCACAGTCGCGGTCAGCGCTTCGGACATCGCATGAATGGCGTTGAGCCCAAGATCAGGCCGTGAAGAATGGCCGGGGCGCCCTTTGATGGTTATACGGGCGGCCGCCTTGCCCTTGTGGCCGCGCACGGCGCGCATGCCGCTCGGCTCGCCGACGATGACGCCGAGTGGTTTTGCGCAAAGCTCGGGAAGCCGGGCTATCAGGTGTGGCACGCCGCGGCATCCCACCTCCTCGTCATAGGAGAAGGCGAGGTGGATTGGCCTGGCGAGGCGCAGCCCCGCCAGCATGGGCACGGCCGCGAGTGCCGCGGCAAGAAACCCCTTCATGTCCGTGGTGCCACGTCCGTAGAGCCGTTCGCCCTCCTTGCGCAGCGCAAAAGGCGCCGAACTCCATTGCGGCTCGCTGGCGGGAACAACGTCCATATGGCCGGACAGGATGTGGCCCGGGACATCGGCGGGGCCGATCGTCGCGAAAAGATTGGAACGATCGCCTTCCGGTCCCGGCAGCAAAGTGACCCGCGTGCTGTGCTGCGCGAGATAGGCCTCGATCCAGCCGGCAATATCGGCGTTCGGCTTGCCGGCGACCGATGGAAAGGCGACGAGACGATCGAGGATGTCGAAGACGTCCATTCCAGCCCTCAAAGCGTTTCGGGTTCGCCGGGATCGGTGCCGTCGACCATATGCTGCTAGATTTCCAGAGAGGATGCGCATTCTTTCGCGATTGCGTGCTGAAAGCTGAAATGTTTCAGTTGAATCTTGCGTTGCTGCGCGGCATTTGAGCAAATCTTACCGGTCTGCTCGTTTAGCGTGGCGGCAGAGAGTGGCCGCTCTGGCGTGGTAATCTTTCAGGGGCATGGACTTGAAGCCTTCCGAGAGCTTGAAAATCGATACCTTCTCGATGCGGATCGACGACATCCAAGGCGTTGAGTTGGATCGCTTGCACGCGCTATCGCTCTCCGTGGGATGGCCGCATCGCGCCGAGGATTGGCAGTTCTTGCGCCAATCGGGAGAGGGGTTCGTGGCACTCGACGAGATCGGCCGGGTTCTCGGCTCGGCCATGTGGTTCGCGCACGGCACCGACTTCGCAACCGTGGGCATGGTCATCACCTCGCCGCGGCTCCAGACGCTGGGGGCGGGGCAATGGCTGATGAAGCGGGTCTTCGACAGGGTAGTTGGCCGCGACTTGCGCCTCAATGCGACCAGGGCGGCACGGCGACTCTATCTCTCGCTCGACTTCCAGCCAGAGAAGACCGTTTATCATTGCCAGGGCATCGCCCGCCTGCAAACAACGGACAGGCCTATTCGAGGTGATGTCCGGACTTTGGAAGCCAGGGACATTCCCGCAGCAATAGCGCTCGACGCTGCAGGATTTGGCGTGAGGCGGGCGGCCCTCATCGAAAGGCTTTTCGCACACTCGGCCGGCTACGGTCTTTTCAAGGATGGCAGGCTGAGCGCATTCGCGCTCTGCCGGCCGTTCGGACGTGGCCACGTCGTGGGGCCGGTCGTGGCGGAAAGCGACGCCGACGCCGTGGTGATCGTCCGGCCGCACGTTGCCGACCATTCGGGGTCTTTCCTGCGGATCGACACCCACATGGACCATGGCGAGTTCGCTGCCTTTTTGTCGCACAGCGGAATGCCTGTTTTCGACACGGTGCTCACCATGTCGATGGGCAAACGCCTCGCCGATTTTGCCGTCCGCGGTGCAGTTGCACCGGTAACCTACGCCCTCGCCAGTCAAAGTCTCGGGTAATTCATCGGGTGATCGCGATCTCAGCCGCTACGCGAAGGATCGCCAGCGAGAGGGCGAGGGTGGAGCTCAACATGGATCATCTGCGAGAGCGCAAGAAGGAGAGCCTGAGAGCATTGGCCGCCTGAGCACCGTCATGTGTCCGCCGCTCCACTAAATACGGGAGCTGCGCCGCGGACACGCCGACGTCACAGCTACTGCCACGCCATTTTGCAGAACTCGACGCACACAACTGCGATAGCAGCTTCCGCAATCGTGCCTCCCCGCTTCGCCACGGATTTAGGCCCTTGATTCTTGGGTAGGCCTGCCAGGAGTCTGAAGGTCTAAGAAATTCGCCGTACCAAATTCGCAAAAAATTCGCAAAAAAATACGGCGGGTTTCTCGCTAAGTCCTTGAAAGAATTGGTGATCCCGACAGGAATCGAACCTGTGACCTACAGATTAGGAATCTGCCGCTCTATCCTACTGAGCTACGGGACCACGCGGCCAGACACATAGCCGCTTCGGATCGTTTCGCCAAGAGGCTGTCCGAATGCAATTCGGCCAGCCGTTTGCGCTGAAGACAATCAAGCGGCCAGCGCCGTTTCCGCCAGCTTCACCCAATAGCTCATGCCGTGCGGGATGGCCTCGTCATTGAAATCGTAGGCGGGGTTGTGGAGACCGGCGGTGTCGCCATTGCCGATGAAGATGAAGGCGCCTGGGCGGGCTTCCAGCATATAGGAGAAATCCTCGCCGCCCATCACCGGCTGGATGCCGCGGTGGACGTAGGCGTCACCGGCGACACCGATTGCGACATCGCTGGCAAAGATCGTTTCTTCCGCGTGGTTGAAAGTCACGGGGTAATTTGCCTGGTAGTCGACCTCGATCCTGGCCCCAAAGGCGGTCGCCAGCCCGGCACAGATGGTTCGGATGCGCTCTTCCGATTTTTTGGCGATTTCCTTGCGCAAGGTGCGCACCGTACCGGCGATTTCGGCGGTTTCCGGGATGATGTTG
The DNA here is from genome assembly GCF_040323315.1 of Mesorhizobium sp. M0047. Lineage (NCBI taxonomy): Bacteria > Pseudomonadati > Pseudomonadota > Alphaproteobacteria > Hyphomicrobiales > Phyllobacteriaceae > Mesorhizobium > Mesorhizobium sp. M0047. Next base: position 39,662 of record NZ_JAMYUW010000037.1, read on the forward strand.
TAGGCATCGCCGGCGTGGAACTTGGTCACCGACACCACCACGGCCTCGACCGGGTCGGTGCTGCGCGAGGCGATCGTCTGCAAGGCGCCGACCAGTTGGCTGGTGATTACGATTGGGTCGATCGTGCCGTGCGGCATCGCCGCATGGCCGCCCTTGCCGCGCACGGTGATGGTGAATTCGGCCGTTGCGGCCATGATCGGGCCTGGGCGAATGGCGAACTGCCCGACAGGCAGGCCTGGCATATTGTGCATGCCGAATACTTTGGAAATGTCGAAACGGTCCATCATGCCGTCCTTGACCATCTCGTTGCCGCCGCCGCCACCTTCCTCCGCCGGCTGGAAGATCAGCGCGACGGAGCCGGTGAAGTTGCGGGTCTCGGCGAGGTATTTCGCGGCACCCAAAAGCATTGCCGTGTGGCCGTCATGGCCGCAGGCATGCATCTTGCCGGGGATGGTGGAGGCGTAGGGCTTGCCTGATATCTCGTTGAGCGGCAGCGCGTCCATGTCGGCGCGCAGGCCGATGGTGGGGCCTTCGCCCTGGCGGCCGCGGATGATGCCAACGACGCCGGTCTTGCCGAGACCGGTGACCACATCGTCGCAACCGAAGGCTTTCAGCTTCTCGGTGACGAAGGCAGCGGTCTTGAAGACGTCGAAGTTGAGTTCTGGCGTCTGGTGCAGATGCTGGCGCCAGCCGGCAACTTCGTCCTGCATTTCGGCGGCACGGTTCAGGATTGGCATGGTGGTTCCATCTCGCTGTTGGGACAGGCGGTGTTGTCCGCTGCTTGCAATTGTGATCGCCAGGCACTTTGCCATCTTGGCGTCACATAGGGTAAATAGCACCGCATCAATGCGATCCGGTTTTTGAGGGTCGGACCAATATGCTGGCGATCACGTAACGAAATCTTACGGAGCCAGGGGCGACTACGGCAAGAGGCGATTTCGGATTTGATCATGCGGCACAGGCATTTCCTCAAGCTATTCTCGGCTGGCACAATAGCGCTGTCGGTCCTGGTCGGGCCGGCGCTGGCCAATCCGGTTGTTGTGTTCGACCTCGGCAGCGGCAAGATCCTGCAGCATCAGGATGCATTCAAGCGCTGGTATCCGGCGTCGCTGAGCAAGCTGATGACCGCCTATGTGACCTTTCGGGCGATCGCGGCCGGCGAGGTTCAGCTCGATTCGCCGATCACGGTGACGAAACACTCCGCCTCCGAGCCGCCAAGCAAGATGGGATTCAAGCCAGGGTCCGTGATGCGGCTCGACAATGCGCTGAAGATGATGCTGGTCAAATCGGCCAACGACATCGCCATGGCCGTCGGCGAAAATGTCGGCGGTTCCCAGGCAGCCTTTGCCGATCGGATGAATGCCGAGGCGACCCGGCTTGGCATGAACGGCACGCATTTCGTCAATCCTAACGGGCTCTATTCGCCCGACCAGTACACGACGGCACGCGACCTCGCCGTCCTGGTGATGGCCATCCGGCGCGAGTTCCCGGAATATGCGTCCTGGTTTTCGATAGAAGGACTTGCCGTCGGCAAGAAGGCTATTCCCAACTACAATCTCTTGATCGGCCGTTATCCCGGCGCCGACGGCATGAAGACCGGCTTTGTCTGCCCCTCCGGCTTCAACATGATCGGGTCGGCGACCCGCAACGGGCGCACGCTGGTCGCGGTGGTGCTTGGCGAAAAGTCGGCGGTCACTCGTGCCGAGACCGCCGCGCGATTGCTGGACCAGGGATTTGACACGCCTGCCGCCGGCTCGGACACCGTCACCACGCTGGCGCCCTACGGCGATCTGGTCTCGCCCAACGACATGCATGACGAGATCTGCAAGAAGAAGGCGCGTCAGGAACAGTCCGAAGCGCCGCCAGTTGCTGCCAAGAACGTGCCGAAATCGACCTATCAGAAAAAGCTCGACCATGTGCCGACGCTGGTTGCCGTCGGCCTTGGCGGCGCCACGGGTCCAGCGCCGAAAGCTATTCTCGACCAGGGCGGCCAGGACTACGCCGACGTGCCTATTCCGAGTTGGCGGCCCGACAGACCGGCACCGGCCGGCCCGGGCCCGAAGATTGCCGGCTCCGCGGCGCAAGGCGACCAGCCGGTCAAGGTCGCGAACTAGAGCCCGATCCCGAACCGAAGGTCCGTGACAGCGAAACTTGGTACGTTTTCGGAAGAGACCATGCTCAGACAGACAGATAGAGACCAATGAGCGGCTTCCCGATCCCCGTCTCGGTGCTGACCGGTTTTCTCGGCGCCGGCAAGACGACGCTGCTCAACCGGCTGTTGAAGGATCCGGCGCTGGCCGACACGGCGGTCATCATCAACGAGTTCGGCGAGGTGGCGATCGACCATTTGCTGGTTGAGCAGTCTTCCGACGGCATCATCCAGCTTTCCGATGGTTGCCTGTGCTGCACGGTGCGCGGCGAACTGGTCGACACGCTGGCCGACTTGGTCGACCGGCTACAGACCGGCCGCATCGCCCGGCTCGCCCGTGTCATCGTCGAAACCACGGGGCTGGCCGACCCGGCGCCGGTGCTGCAGTCGATCATGGCGCACCCGGCGCTGATCCAGGCCTTCCGGCTCGACGGCGTCATCACTTTGGTCGACGCCGTCAACGGGGAAGCGACGCTCGATGCCCATGTCGAGGCGGTCAAGCAGGTTGCCGTCGCCGATCGTATCGTGCTCAGCAAAGCCGATTTGGTCACCGATCCGCATGAACTGGAAACGCTGCGGGCGCGACTGCGGCAGATCAATCCGGGCGCCGAATTGTTCGACGCCGGCGACACGGGGACAGGCGTGGCGGCGCTGTTCGACTGCGGCCTCTATAATCCCTCCACCAAATCCGCCGATGTTCGGCGCTGGCTCGGCGACGAAGCGGCGCACGATCACGACCACCATCATGATCATGACGGGCATAATCACGAGCATGGCCGCGATCACGGCCATCGCCATGATTCGCGTGTGCGGTCCTATTCGCTGGTGCATGATGGCCCGGTACCGTTTTCGGCCATCGAAATGTTTCTCGACCTGCTGCGTTCGACGCATGGCGAGCATTTGCTGCGCATGAAGGGCGTCATCGAACTCAGCGAGGATCCATCACGGCCGCTGGTTATCCATGGTGTGCAGAAAATCCTGCATCCGCCGGTGCAATTGCCGGGCTGGCCCGATGGCCAGCGTGGCATGCGGCTGGTGTTGATCACGCTCGACATGCCTGAAGACTATATCCGCCGGCTGTTCGCCGCCTTCACCAACCGGCCGTCGATCGATACACCCGACCGCGCGGCGCTGGAAAACAACCCGCTGGCAATTGCCGGGCGTTGAACTCTATGATTGCGGCTCGCCGCGTTCGACCAAGAAGCGATGGCCGCCCGAAACCGCGGACGTTTCGATGAGTTGGTGGCCGTTGTCGGAGCAGAATGCCGGAATATCGATGACGGCGAGCGGGTCGGTGGTCTCTAACCAAAGCCGGCTGCCCGGTTGCATCCCGGCTAGACGCTTCTTGGCCTTAAGCACGGGCAGGGGACAGTTCAGCCCCCTGAGGTCATAGACAGCGGCGCGGTCAGCCACGAGTGAAATCAGCCGCCGAACATGCCGAGCAGCTTGTTCTTCAGCTTTGTCACCCGGCTCTCGTCGGCACTCGCCGCTTGCGTTTCTGCCACTGGCGCGGCTTCGGAAGGGGGTGTGACGGTGGCGGTGGCGACAGGCGCTTCCTTGGCGGCCTTCTCGGCCTCCTTTTCAGCCAGAGCCTGCGCCCTGGCGGCTTCCTTGGCTTTCTTGGCCACCTCTATGGCCGCCAGCCTTTGCTCCTCGGCCTTCTGCTTGGCGGCTTTTTCGGCGTCGAGTGCGGCCATCTTGCGGCCTGCCGGCGAATCGATACGGCCCATGCGGGTCGTCTCGGTGACGGAGCCGTCGGTGTTGAGCGACGGCGGGTCGATCGGCACGCGTTCGCCGCGCGCCCTGCGCTTGGACCAGTCGGAAACGATGCTGGCTTCCTTGACGCCAGCAATGGTCGGCTTGGGCGCCGGCACGCTGGCCTTGACCGCGCCGCTGAACGCCGCGTCGTAGGTGCTCATGTAGGAATTGTAGGCGCTTTTCAGCGAATCAGGCTGCGTCGTCGCCGGGCAGGCACCGGTCGGATCGAATGTCTGGCCGTCGGCGGCAACCTGGTTGAAGACATAGCGCTTCTCGCAGACATCCACCTTCGGCGGCACCTTGGTGATCTCGAAATTGTCGTAGCCGACTTTCAGCATCTTCCAGAATTCGTAATTCGGATCGTTGCGGTAGCGCGCCATGTTGGCGGCGGTCATGCGGAACGGAAACGCCTGGATCTGGAATTCGGTCTGGCCGCCCTGGAAAGCGTCGCGGCCGAAGGCATAGATCTGCTCGATCTGAGCGTCGGTCATCGAATAGCAGCCCGACGACGAACAGGCGCCGTGCACCATCAAATTGGAGCCGGTGCGGCCATTGGCGCGGTCGTAGGCGTTGGGATAGCCGATGTTGAAGGACAGATGGTAGTTCGAGCGCGGGTTCATCTGCGCCGGACGCACCGTGTAGAAGCCCTCCGGCGCCTGGCGGTCGCCTTCGGTGTATTTCGGCCCGAGCTTGCCCGACCATTTGCAGATGTCGTAGCTCGCGACCATGTCATAGCGGCCGTTGGTCTTGGCCTTCCAGATTTCGAGCTTGCCCTCTTCCTTGAAGATGCGGGCCATCACCGACGAGGTGCGGACCATGCCCTTGGCCCTCATGTCGGCGAGGATCTTGTCGGGCAGCGGCTTGTTGGCCTCCGGCGCGAAATCCTTCATCGACGAATTGTTGCAGCCGGCAACGCCGAGGGCGGTTATCAGGATTCCGGTGCGGGCAAGCTTGGCGAACATGGCTGCGGATATCGTCTTTTCTCTGGCGCGAGGGCAATTCATGCCCGGCTACTGCACTGAACGTGGACGGACCCTAAGCCCGTTAACCCTAACAAATTCCTTACCGCAAGTGCCGACGCATCCCCCAGCGGCAGTCTCATTGAGCCGAATGCAGCGGCATTTTTGTGGCGAAAATGCTCCGCGCCGCCACATTGTGGCGCCGGGACCGGATCATGATCTAAAGGCTGCGGCCCATTGCCAGGTATTTCTCGCGGCGCTGCTCGCGGAAATCAGTGTTGGCGCCGGCAAATTCCTTCATCGTCCTGGCGATGAGGTCGCCGGTCGCGGCGATCACGGTTTCGGCGCCACGATGCGCGCCGCCAAGCGGCTCGGGAATGATGGCGTCGATGATCTTCAGCTCAAGAAGATCCTGCGCGGTGATCTTCATGTTCGTCGCCGCGTCCTTGGATCGCGTCGTGTCGCGCCACAGGATCGAGGCCGCGCCCTCCGGCGAAATCACCGAATAGATGGAGTGTTCGAGCATGTAGACGCGATTGGCAGTGGCGATGGCGATGGCGCCGCCTGAGCCGCCCTCGCCGATGACAACCGAGATCGACGGCACCCTGAGCCTAAGGCATGCGGAGGTCGAACGGGCAATGGCTTCCGCCTGGCCGCGCTCCTCGGCGCCGACGCCGGGATAGGCACCGGCGGTGTCGACCAGCGTCAGCAGCGGGATGTTGAACCGGTCGGCGAGTTCCATCAGCCGCACCGCCTTGCGGTAGCCTTCCGGCCGCACCGAGCCGAAATTGTGCTTCAGGCGGCTGGTCGTGTCGGAACCCTTTTCCTGGCCGATGATGGCGACAGGCTCGCCGCGGAAGCGGGCGAAGCCGCCGACGATCGCCTGGTCCTCGCCGAAATTGCGGTCGCCGGCCAGCGGCGTGAAATCGTTGAACAGGCCCTTGATGTAGTCGACGCAATGCGGCCTGTCGGGATGGCGCGCGACCTGCACCTTCTGCCATGGCGTCAGCGCCTTGTAAGCGTCACGCAGCGCATCGCGGGAGCGCTTCTCGAGCCGGCTGATCTCGTCGCCGACATCGACCGCTTCGCCATTCTCGGCGAGCTTCTTCAGCTCGAGGATCTTGCCCTCGAGGTCCTGCACCGGCTTTTCGAAATCGAGGTAATTATACATGCGTGAGCGGACCGGTACATCGGAAGGCAATGGCTGTCGGAAGCCTTGAATCCAAGGCTCCGGGCGGTGAAACGTCGTCCTCACATAGCGATATGAGGCCTAGTCGGCAAGCGGATGATGATCGTTGACCAGCCGCACCAGCCGCTCTTCCAGCACATGGGTGTAAATCTGCGTCGTCGATATGTCGGCATGGCCGAGCAACTGCTGCACGGCCCTGAGATCGGCGCCGTTCTGCAGGAGGTGGCTGGCGAAAGCATGGCGCAGTACATGCGGCGAGATCTTCGCCGAGGCTATGCCGGCTCTTGCCGCCAGCCCCTTCAGGTCGCGAGCGAAGACCTGGCGCGAGAGATAGCCGCTGTCGGACGCAGCGGGAAACAGGAACGGACTGTCGGCGAAGGCTGGAACCTTGGCGCGGGCGGCAAGCCACGTCTTCATCGCCGCACGCGCCTTGAGCGAGAGCGGGACCATACGCTCCTTGTCGCCCTTGCCGCGCACCATGAAGAAGCGGTCGTCGCGCTGCGCCACCGTCACCGGCAGACCGACCAGCTCGGAAACGCGCAGGCCGGTGGCATAAAGCACCTCGACCAGCGCATGCAGCCGCAGTGCCGCCAGCCACTCGCTGTTGCCGGACCGGGCACCGTTGCCGAGACTGGGATCGCCGGCCTCAAGTGCCGCGCGGTCGATCAGCCGGCCAGTGTCGGCCTCGCTCATCGTCTTGGGCAGCGGACGGCGCCTTTTCGGGCTGTCCAGCGTGCCGGTCGGGTCATCGCCGCGCAGGCCTTCGGCGTAGAGGAACTTGAAGAACTGGCGGATCGCTGACAGTTTGCGCGCTTGCGACGTGGCGGCAAAGCCGCGCGCGGCGATGTCGTCGAGATAGGCGCGGATATCGGCGGCGGTCGCGCCGGCGAGCCCGCCATCGATCTCGCCAGAGGCGTCTTCGAGGTCACGGCGGTAGGAAGAAAGCGTGTTCTCGGCCGCACCCCGCTCGGCGCTCATCATTTCCAGAAAGGCTTCGATGCGGGCGGCGCTGTTCATTCAACTTTTCTGGTCGTTCAACTTTTCTTGGGATTGAGCTTCTCCGGAGGGATGCGCACGCTTATTTCACCCTTCTTGGGCTCCACGAACATCACCAGCGCGAACATCGTACCATAGGCAATGCCGGCCAGAATCGCTATTATCACGACAAAGCGAAACAGTGTCGGCATCAATTTTCGCCCGTCTTCTTGTTCTGCGTTTCCAAACCCTGTCCCCTTATGGGACGCCAATCAGACCAATTCAAGGAAGAAGCTGAGGCCTGTCAGGAACTTCCGATGCAGCCCCGTCAGCTCATATCGGGCTCAAGGTGCTCGCCACGCTTGACGCAAACGGGCTTTTCATATCGATACGCCGGCAAAGAGGGCCCTCGATACATCCGATGAACGCGCTGCCAGCAAATCCTCCAGACGAGACCCACGCCGTGCTGCTCGGTCGGCTGGGCAGCCGTTCCATCGTCTTTGTCGGGTTGATGGGCGCCGGCAAGACGGCGATCGGCCGCAAGGTGGCGACGATGCTGTCGCTGCCCTTCATCGACAGCGACCAGGAGATCGAAAGCGTCTCGCGCATGACCGTTCCGGAGCTGTTCGAGCGCTACGGCGAGACCGAATTCAGAGCACTGGAGCAGCGCGTCATCCTGCGCGTGCTGGAAAATGGCCCACAAGTGCTTTCGACGGGCGGAGGCGCCTTCATGAACGCGCATACGCGCGAGGCGATCGCTGCGCACGGCGTGTCGGTGTGGCTGAAAGCCGAACTCGACCTTTTGATGGACCGCGTCTCCAAGAAGCAGAACCGGCCGCTGTTGAAAAGTGCCGATCCCCGCGCCGTGCTGGAGCGGCTGATGAGCGAGCGCTATCCGGTCTATGCGACATCCGATGTCACGGTGCCGACTCGCGACGATCGCAAGGAGATCATCGCAACCGAGGTGGTGGAGGCGCTGTGTCGGCATTTCGGCATCGATGAGACTGCGGCGACTGGCGAGGTCAGATCATGAGCCTGGATCAGCCAGTCATTGTCCAAGTCGGCCTCGGCGAACGGACCTATGACATACTGATCGGCTCGGGACTGCTGTCACGCGCCGGCGCGGAGATTTCGCGCCGCCTGCCGGGCACCCGCGCCGCTGTGATCACCGACGCCAATGTCGCGGCAGCGCATCTCGATGCGCTGAAGGGCGGCCTCGAAACGGGTGGTATCGAGCCGGCCGTCATCACGCTGCCGCCCGGCGAGAAGACCAAGAGCTTTGCCCATCTTGAGGAGGTGGTCGACGGCGTGCTGGCTGCGAAACTGGAGCGCGGCGACATTGTCATCGCCTTGGGCGGCGGCGTTATCGGCGACCTTGCCGGCTTTGCCGCCGGTATCGTGCGCCGCGGCATGAATTTCGTGCAGATCCCGACCTCGCTGCTGGCGCAGGTCGATTCCTCCGTCGGCGGCAAGACCGGCATCAACAGTGCGCGCGGCAAGAACCTTGTCGGTGTTTTCCATCAGCCGAAGCTGGTGCTGGCCGACACTGGAGTGCTCGATACGCTGCCGATCCGCGAATTCCGCGCCGGCTATGCCGAACTCGCCAAATATGGGCTCATCGACCGGCCGGAGTTTTTCGCCTGGCTGGAAGAGAACTGGGGCCAGGTTTTTGCCGGCGGACCGGAGAGGGCGCAGGCCATTGCCGAAGCCTGCCGGGCCAAGGCCGACGTGGTCGCGCGCGACGAGTTCGAGACCGGCGACCGCGCGCTGCTCAATCTCGGCCACACGTTCGGCCACGCACTGGAAGCCGCCACCCAGTATGACGGATCCCGCCTCGTCCATGGCGAGGGCGTCGCCATTGGCATGGCCCTTGCACATCGGTTCTCGTCGCGGCTCAACCTGGCCAGTCCCGATGATGCCGCACGCGTCGAGGCGCATCTGCGCACCGTCGGCCTGCCTTGGCGCATGGCCGATATCCCGGGCGATTTGCCGGACGCCGAAACCCTGCTTGCCTTCATCACCCAAGACAAGAAGGTGTCGCGCGGCGCGCTGACCTTCATCCTGACGCGCGGCATCGGCAAGGCGTTCATCGCCAAGGACGTGCCGGCTTCGGAGGTTCTGTCGTTCCTCAGGGAGAACCATCCGAGCCCGAAGGAAAGCACTCGGAGATGAATGAGACGGGCTGGATCGTCGCCGCTGTCCTTGCCGCCCTCCTCCTGCTGGCCGCTGCCTTGCGCAAGCGCCTGCTTGCCGTCTTCGGCTATGAGCTGTCGCGCATCGAGCCGCGGCGCTCCACCCACGATGAGTTGCGCGGCGCGGTCGACGATTTCCGCCGCGACGGCCAGATGGTGCGCGAGGACCGTGATCGTGTCGGCGGGCTGTTCGATCTCGCCGAGCTCGAAGTCTCCGACATCATGGTCCACCGCACCAACATGCGCTCGGTCAACGCCGACAACGCGCCGGAGGCGGTGGTGCGCGAGATGCTGCAGAGCCCGCACACCCGCATGCCGTTGTGGAAAGGCTCGCTCGACAACATCGTCGGCGTGCTGCACGCCAAGGATCTGTTGCGCGCCCTGAACGAAGTCGGCAACGACTTCTCCAGGATCGACGTGATGAAGATCGCCTCGAAACCTTGGTTCGTGCCCGACACCACGACGTTGCAGGAACAGCTCAATGCCTTCCTGCGCCGCAAGGCGCATTTCGCCGTCGTCGTCGACGAATATGGCGAAGTCGAAGGGCTGGTGACGCTGGAGGACATCATCGAGGAGATCGTCGGCGAGATCGCGGACGAGCACGATATCGACATCCAAGGCGTCAAGCAGGAGGCCGACGGCTCCGTCGTCGTCGATGGCACGGTGCCGATCCGCGACCTGAACCGGGCGCTCGACTGGAACCTGCCGGATGAGGAAGCGACCACCATTGCCGGCCTCGTTATCCACGAGACGCAATCGATCCCCGAGGAGAAGCAGGCTTTCACGTTCCACGGCAAGCGCTTCACCGTGATGAAGCGCGACAAGAACCGGATTGCCAGGCTGAGGATCAGGCCAGCCGGCGACGCTTAAAAACGCGTCCCGTCGAAACGAAGACGACGACAGCGACGCGATTCAAGTCCCGTGACCATGCATGTCGCCCAGGACCGCGGAGCACTTTTGGCGCCATGAGAACCAGCCCGCGACGGAGCCTCATTCTGCGATCTGGCTCGTCGAGCGTTCGTGGATCGCCGCGCCCGTCTCGGCGTCGACGGCCGCCAAGCTGACCTCGTAACCCCAAAGCCTGCGGATGTGACGAAGCGTGGCGTCACGGCTGGCCTCCTCGAGAAGGATACCGTCATTGACCTTGTGCTGCAGTCTCAAATGCCGGTCACCGAGCAGATCGACATCCATCACCTGGATGTCCGGTTGGTTTGCTCCGATCTCGTAGCTGTGGGCAAGCGCGGCGCGGACCTTGGCATAGCCGCGTTCGTTGTGGATCGAGGCAACCTCGAAATGCGGTTGGTCGGCAGCGTCGCCGAGCACGAAGAGCCGCCATTTCCGGATCAAACTTGGACTGAGATATTGGCGGATAAAGGACTCGTCGCGGTGATCTGCCCAGGCGTCGAGCAGGACCTCTAGCCAGTTGCCGCGGCCGGCGAAGTCGGGAAACCAATCGCGGTCCTCGGCCGTCGGTTCGGTCGAAATGCGCTTGATGTCCTGCATCATATCGAGGCCGAGAGCGTAAGGGTTGATGCCCGAAAACCGCGGATCGTCGTAGGCCGGCTGGAAGACCACGTTGGAATGATTCCGCAGGATTTCCAGCATGGCGCCTTCACTGATCTGGCCGCGATCGTACAGCATGTTCATCAGCGTATAGTGGACGAAAGTGGCGCAGCCCTCGTTCATCACCTGCGTTTGCCGTTGTGGGTAGAAATATTGTGCTATGACGCGAACGATCCTGACGATCTCACGCTGCCAGGGCTCCAGGACCAGGCTGTTCTTTTCCAGGAAGTAAAGCAGGTTTTCCTCGGGAAGGTTGAGCGATTTCTTCCGCTCCGGGTCCTCTCTCTTATCGTTAGCCTTTTGCTGCGACGGTGGCAGCGTACGCCACAGATCATTATAGGTTTGCTCTTCGTATTCGAGGCGCTCGCGAAGTCCTTCACGCTGCCGTTCCGACGACAGCTTCGGCGGCCGGTGATAGCGGAACACGCCCTGTGCCATCAGAGCATGGGCGGAATCAAGGACAGCCTCTACGGCGGCGAGGCCATGCCGCTCCTCGCAACGGACAATGTAGCCCTTGGCGAAATCCAGGTAGTTGAGGATCGCCCCGGCGTCCGTCCACTGCTTGAACAGCTGGTTGTTCTTGAAGAAATGATTATGCCCGAGCGCAGCATGGGCCGTCACCAAGGCCTGCAGGGCCATGGTGTTTTCCTCCATCAGATAGACGATGCACGGATTGGAATTGATGACCAGTTCATAGGCAAGCCCTCGACCGCCCTTACGATAGAGCAGGTCGTGGTGGAGGAAATGTTTGCCGAAAGACCAGTGACGGTACATCAGTGGCATGCCGACCGATGAATAGGCGTCGAGCATCTGCTGGGACGAGATGATCTCCATCTGCACCGGGTAGGTGTCGAGATGAAGCTCTTCGATCGCGATTGCCTCGATCGTGTCATAGGTCCTCGACAATGTCTTGAAATCCCAATCGGACCCTGAAAAAAGCAGGCTGGATTTACCGGCTTGTCTGGCCATTGAATCCCCTCATGCAACCTTGAGGGAAGCCGGCTGTCTGCCGAAGAGTTGGCGAAAAACCGGGTAGATATCCGCGGGCGTGGCGATGCGGCTCATCTGGAAGTTCGACCATTTCAGGTCGATTTCGCTATAGGCACGCCATAGCGATGTCCCGTTTTCGGTCGAGCCGAAGATATGGGCTTCACGCTCGTCGATGATCTCGACATAGGCAAAATACTGGCACAACCGCATGAGCTTGCCGTTGAGCAATGCTATGCATCGCTCGGAATCGCCGCCGAAATTGTCGCCGTCGGAGGCCTGGGCGGCGTAGATGTTCCACTCGTGGGCGGGGTAACGTGCATCAATAATTCGGTGCATTTCCTCCAGCGCGGTGGAAACGACAGTGCCGCCACTTTGCGTGTTGTAGAAAAATGTTTCCTCATCGACCTCCTGGGCCAGATGCGTGTGGCGGATGAAGACGATCTCGATGCGCTCGTAGCGCCGTTTCAAGAACAGGTGCAGCAGTACGAAGAAGCGCTTTGCCAGATCCTTTTCGCGTTCACCCATCGAGCCGGACACATCCATCAGGCAGAACATGACGGCATTGGCATTCGGCACAGGTCGGGGATCGAAGCGGTTGAAGCGGATGTCGACCGGATCGACATAGGCAATTCGCCTGCGCCGCCGCTCCAGCCGGTCAAGCTCCTCCCTCAATGCCGCAATGCGCTGGCGCGCCGCCACGCTGGATGGCACCAACTCAAGCGCGGCGATTTCCTTGAGGATCGCGTCCAACTCCTCCTGCTTAGGACGCCTCAGCGCAATGCGGCGGCCGTGGCTGTTACGCATGGTGCGCACAACATTGATGTTGGTCGGTGAGCCGGTGGCGGCGAAGCCAGCCCGGCGCGACTTGAATGCAAGGATCTCCTTGAGGTTGAGCTTGACCATATCTGGGAGTTCGAGATCCTCGAAAAAAAGATCGAGCACCTCTTCACGCGACAGCACGAAACGAAAGTCGTCTTCAGACGCTGTATTCCCCGCGGACGCCCCTCCCGCGCCGCCGCCGCCGGGCTTAGGGAGCAGATCTCCAGGAGAGAAATGCCTGTTGCCCGGCAGGATGTGCTGGCGCCTGCCGCTGTTGCGGGCGTTGTTGAAACTCGGTTCGTCAGTGCCGCTCTCCGGCATGGGCACGGCGTGCTCGGCATCGGCGTCGGCGATCCTGCCGGTGCGGATCTGATCGCGTATGCTCCGCTTCAGTTCCTCGCGCGCACGCCTGAGAAAGCGCTGGCGATTGCCGAGGCTCTTGTCCTTCGGGTTCAGGCGACGGTCGATGAAGATCGGCATGGAACCACCCGGGCTCTCTCAACCCGCCCTGTTCACCCGCATGTACCAGTCCACAAGGCGACGCACCTGCCGCTGGGTGTAGCCGCGCTCGACCATGCGCTGCACGAATTCATTGTGCCGCTTTTCCGTGACGCTATCCTGCTTGGAGCCGAAGCTGATCACCGGCAGAAGGTCCTCGACCTGGCCGAACATGCGCTTCTCGATGACTTCCCGCAGCTTTTCGTAACTTGTCCAAGCCGGGTTGCGGCCATGGTTTCTTGCACGGGCGCGCAATGTGAACTTCACCACCTCGTTGCGGAAGTCCTTGGGATTGGCGATGCCGGCCGGTTTTTCGACCTGCGACAGTTCATTGTCCAGAACCTCGCGATTGAGGATTTGACCGGTGTCGGGATCCTTATAGTCCTGATCCTCGATCCAGGCATCGGCATAGGCGATGTAGCGATCGAAAAGGTTCTGGCCGTACTCGCTGTACGATTCCAGATAGGCCTTCTGGATTTCGTGGCCGATAAACTCGGCATACCGCGCCGCCAGCTCGGACTTGATGAATTCCAGGTAGTCCGCTTCCGTCTCCTTCGGAAACTGTTCGCGTTTGATTGCCTCCTCGAGGATGTACATTAGATGTACGGGGTCGGCAGCCACCTCCTCGGTGTCATAGTTGAAGGTCTGCGACAGGATCTTGAAGGCAAAACGCGTGCTGACGCCGGCCATGCCCTCGTCGACGCCGGCGGCATCGCGATATTCCTGAACCGGTTTCGCCTTGGGGTCGATTTCCTTGAGGTTCTCGCCGTCATAGGCGCGCATCTTGGTGTAGAGCGGCGAATTGTCGTGCTTGGCCAAGCGGGTCGAGACGGTAAATCGGCTGAGAATGTCCAGCACCTCGGGGGCACAGGAACTGTTGGCCAATTCACTCTCCCGCAGCAGCTTTTCGTAGATATGTTTCTCTTCAGTTATCCGCAGACAATACGGCACCTTGACCACGAGGATGCGATCGAGGAAAGCCTCGTTGTTCTTGTTGTTCTTGAACTGCTGCCATTCCGACTCGTTGGAATGGGCCACGATGATGCCTTGATAGGGGAAGGCACCGAAATTCTCGGTACCGTTGTAGCTGCCCTCCTGGGTCGCGGTCAGCAGCGGATGCAGGACCTTGATGGGCGCCTTGAACATTTCGACGAACTCGAGCAGGCCCTGGGTGGTTCGGTTCAGTCCCCCACTGTATGAATAGGCGTCCGGATCGGACTGGCTGAAATTTTCCAGTTGCCTGATATCGACTTTGCCGACCAGGGCCGAGACATCCTGATTGTTCTCGTCGCCAGGCTCCGTCTTGGCGATGGCGACCTGGCGCAGCCGCGAAGGCTTCAACTTGACCACGCTGAATTTCGAAATGTCGCCGGACAATTCGTCAAGTCGCTTGGCCGCCCAGGGTGAGATGAGCCCGTTGAGACGGCGCCGGGCTATCCCGTATTTATCTTCCAGCAGGTCGCCCATGCGATCGGGATTGAAAAGGCCGAGTGGCGATTCGAAAACCGGACTGACCTGGTTGCCGGCCTTCAGCGTGTAGATCGGGCGTTCCTCCATCAGTCTCTTCAGCCGTTCGGCCAGAGAGGATTTGCCGCCGCCGACAGGGCCGAGGAGGTAGAGGATCTGTTTGCGCTCCTCGAGTCCCTGGGAGGCATAGCGGAAATATCCGGCAATGCGCTCGATCGTATCCTCCATGCCGTAGAAGTCGGAGAAGGATGGATAGATCTTGACGGTGCGGTTCGAGAAAATGCGGCCTAGTCGCTCGTCCTTGCTGGTGTCGATCAGGTTAGGCTCGCCGATTGCCTCGACCATCCGTTCAGGCGCCGAGGCATACATCGATTTGTCCTCCCGGCAGGCAAGTAGGTACTGCTGGAGACTGATTTCCTCCTGGCCCTCGTTCGCATAAATCTCCGAAAACAGGTCGAAGACGTCGGACTGATTCTCGCGCATGATATTCCGCCCTCAAAGCCGTTCTGGCTGCCGGATGGTTCCTCAATCTATTCAACTATCGGAGTGCGTTGTGGTTCCCATCACATGAAGGAGAGAACGTGCGCCTGGCATCGGCGCGGAACAGCACCCGAACAGCACCCGATGTGATTGGAATGCGTATCCAACAACTTAGGGTGGTGATGGTCGGCTGAGGCGTCAAGGACAAAAATTGATTTCGTGAACTGAACCGCGAGCGCAATGCATTTGGTGTGGCGTGACCTGTGGCCCGATACGGGTTCGATGAGCCTGATCGATCTGGTCTCCTCTACAGCGGATGAGCGTCCAAAAAGGTTGAGAGCCCATTCGCGGTTCGGATCGATGGTCGATCGCCGAACCGGATCCATGTGCCATACTCAACTGGACGCTTGTGCCGCCCGCTGGCACTCTTGGTCGACATGGTCGGGAGACCACGATGATCGATCGACGAAGCTTCATTCTGGCTTCTGTGGCGGCGATGCTGCCATTGGGAGCATCGGCCGTGTGGCACTTGCGCCAACCGGTGCCAAGAACTTTCGACTACGGGCCAGCTAAGCTCGACATCTATGCGCCTGATGACGCCACCGGCATGCCGGTCGTGTTCTTCGCCCATGGCGGCACCTGGCAATTCGGCAAACGCAGCCAGGTCAACGCCAAGCCGGCTTTCCTGCTGGCCAATGGCTTCTGCTTCGTTTCCATCGATTACCGCATGTTGCCTGAGGCCGGTGTCGCCGCCCAGGCCGGTGACGTCGAAAAGGCCTATGCCTATATCAGAGCCAACATCGCCCAGCATGGCGGCGACCCCAAGCGCATTGTCGGCATGGGTCATTCGGCCGGCTGTCATCTGATTGCACTGAGCGGCATGCGCGGCGGGTTGCCGGACGTCGCTGCCTTGCTTCTCGATGACACCCGTGCCTACGATCTTGCAGCGCTCGCCAGGAATGGCGGCATGGTCCGGGCCTATGCTCGGGTCTTTTCCGACCCCTCGCAATGGGCCGCACTTTCACTGGCCAGCTACGTCGACGGCCGCAAGCATCCGCCGACCTTCATCGCCTATTCGCGAGCGCCAGGCCGTGGCGAAGCCTCGAAGACTTTTGCCGAACGCCTGCGCGCCACCGGCACCGAGGTCACCCTGTTCGACGGCAGCGCCTATACGCACATGTCGATCAATCGCGATTTCGGCGAGGACGGCGACGCGCTGACCGCGGCCGCGCTGGCATTCCTGAAATCGACGGTCGGCTGATCGAGGCTCGTGCGTCAGACTAGCTGCTGGATCAGACCACGTGCGAACGGCTCGGCGCATTGCTGGACAGCGCGCTATCTCAACCCGGACCGTTTCTGTTCGAGGTGGGCTCTGAGCGCGGCGAAAAGCGGGCGGCGGAACCGAGCTACCAGCGGGTCTTTTCGCCGGGCGCCGCCGGTTCGATTGCCAGCGCATGCACGCCGGCCTTCAACTCGTCGGCAAGCAGTTCGTTGACGGCGCGATGGCGGTCGATGCGGCTCATGCCGGCAAAGGCGGATGAGACGACGCGCACGCGAAAATGCGTCTCTCCTGTGCCGTCATAGGCGCCATGATGGTCGGAGCCGTGGTGATGGTGGCCGGCATGGAGATGGCTCTCGTTGATGATGACCAGCCGGTCCGGCGAAAACGCCTTGTTGAGCTTGTCTTCCATGGTCGTCTGTATGGACATCGCCGTATTCCTTCACCACATATGGCCGGCATATCTGCCCGCAAAAACCGGAATCGGTCTCCGCAAAAGCCGCTACCGCTCAACAAAATCCGCCATTCGCCTGTTTTATGCCGCGATTCAGCGGTTAGGGCGATCATCGCGAAAATGTCAATTCTTGTTTCGCATCTGCGAACGCCCCATAAATGGGTAAGATGAAGCCGTACCCCAAATATTTCGAGAAGATTCGCGTCCGCCCCGACAAGGACGCGGAGCTGAAGTCGCACTCGCCGATCTGCCAGTGGGACGGCTGCAAGGAGGCGGGCACACATCGCGCGCCGGTCGGGCGGATGAAGGAAGGCGAGTATTTCCGCTTCTGCTTCGACCATGTGCGCGAATACAACAAGGGCTTCAACTATTTCTCCGGCGTGCCGGACACCGAGGTCGCGCGTTTCCAGAAGGAAGCGATGACCGGCCATCGGCCGACCTGGAAGATGGGCGCCAACGGTGCCTCGACGCGGTCGTCGCCCGATATGGCGCAGATGCGTTCCGGCCGCGCCGGCTACTACAATCGCATGCGCGACCCCTTCGACCTGTTCAAGGGGCCGAAGGATCCGCGCGAGGCGCGCGAGCGCAAGGCCAAGCCGCTTGAGGCCAAGGCGCTGGAAACGCTTGGCCTTGATACAAAGGCGACTGGCAAGGAAATCAAGGCGCGCTATAAGGAACTGGTGAAACTCCACCATCCGGATGCGAATGGTGGCGACAGAGGTTCGGAAGACCGGTTCCGCGATGTGCTGCAGGCTTATCGCGTGCTCAAACAGGCGGGCCTGTGCTGAGCGACCATACGGTTCGCGTCGTTTTCCAACTTTCATAAGGTTGGAAAAGGCTCTAAGACCGCCCCCGGACAAAATCGATTGCCGGCGAAATCAGGCTTTTCGCCCGTGGAGACGTTGAGAGATATGAACAAGGTCGATCGCGACATCGCCAACCTGCCCGACACGACGGTGTCGGTGAAGGAGAAATTCGGTTTCGAGTCCAAGATGGTGGTGCCGGCCTATTCGGTGACATCAGAGCATGTGCCCGACATCGACCCGGACTATCTCTTCGACAAGAACACGACGATGGCGATCCTGGCGGGCTTTGCCTATAACCGCCGAGTCATGGTGTCGGGCTATCACGGCACCGGCAAGTCGACCCATATCGAACAGGTCGCCGCCCGCCTCAACTGGCCCTGCGTGCGCGTGAACCTCGACAGCCATGTCAGCCGTATCGATCTCGTCGGCAAGGACGCGATCGTCGTCAAGGACGGGCTGCAGATCACGGAATTCCGCGACGGCATCCTACCCTGGGCCTACCAGCACAATGTCGCGCTATGCTTTGACGAATATGACGCCGGCCGTCCGGACGTGATGTTCGTCATCCAGCGCGTGCTGGAATCGTCGGGCCGGCTGACGCTGCTCGATCAGAGCCGGGTCATCCGTCCGCATCCGGCGTTCCGGCTGTTCTCGACCGCCAACACGGTCGGCCTCGGCGACACCACCGGCCTCTATCACGGCACCCAGCAGATCAACCAGGCGCAGATGGACCGCTGGTCGATCGTCACCACGCTGAACTACCTGCCGCACGACAATGAGGTTGCCATCGTGCTGGCCAAGGCCAAGCACTATCGCGACGGCAAGGGCAAGGAAATCGTCAACAAGATGGTGCGCGTCGCCGACATGACGCGCTCGGCGTTCATCAATGGCGATCTGTCGACAGTGATGAGCCCACGCACCGTGATCACCTGGGCCGAAAATGCCGAGATCTTCGGCAATATCGGCATGGCGTTCCGCCTGACCTTTCTCAACAAATGCGACGAGCTGGAGCGTTCGTTGGTGGCCGAGTTCTATCAACGTGCTTTTGGGGAGGATCTGCCCGAGAGCGCCGCGAACGTGGTGCTGGGCTAAAGCAGAGTCTCGATGGCGGGTCCGGGCGACAACACGCGCAACAAATCGAAGACGGGGTCTGAAGCCGACAGCTTCAAGCGCGCCGTCACCGTCTGCATGCGCGCCATTGCCGGCGACAAGGAGCTTGAAGTCGGTTTCGCCAAGGATAGGCCGGCACTCGCCGGCAGCCGCGCGCGCCTGCCCGAACTGCCGAAGAAGGCTTCGAAGACCGACATCGCGATCACCCGCGGCCTCGGCGATTCGATGGCGCTGAAGCGTGCCTGCCACGATGTGCGCATCCACACCAAGCTGGCGCCGGATGGCAAGGCGGCCCGCGCCATCTATGACGCTGTCGAGCAGGCTCGTGTCGAGGCGATCGGCTCACGTGCCATGCAAGGCGTCGCCGACAATATCGGCTCGATGCTGGAGGACAAATACGCCAAGGCCAATCTCGTCGACGTGAGGGACAAGGCCGACGCGCCGATCGAGGAAGCACTTGCGCTCATGGTGCGCGAGAAGCTGACCGGTCGGCCGATCCCGAAGAGCGGCCAGCGGCTGGTCGAACTCTGGCGGCCCTGGGTCGAGGAAAAGGCCAAGTCGGATCTCGACGGACTTTCCGCCAAGCTCGGCGACCAGCAGGCTTTCGCCCGCGTCGTGCGCGAGATGCTCGCCTCCATGGAAATGGCCGAGGAACTCGGCGACGAGCAGGAGACGGAAGACTCCGAGGACAATGACGACAACCAGCCGCAAGGCGAGGAGCAGAGCGAGGAGGGCGGCGAAGAGGATTCGGGCTCCGAGCAGTCGCAGTCCGAGGATGCCGAGGCTTCGGCCGATGACGAGCAATCGGCCGAGACGGAAGCGTCCGATGCCACCGCCGACGATCTATCCGACGATGACGATGCGGACGCCGAGACGCCCGGCGAGGCGCGCCGCAACGACAACCCCTTCACCAATCTGCCGAAGGAAATCGACTACAAGGTCTTCACCACCGCTTTCGACGAGACGGTCGGTGCCGAGGAACTTTGCGAAGAAGAAGAGCTCGACCGACTGCGCGCCTTCCTCGACAAGCAGCTTGCCAATCTGTCCGGCGTCGTCGGCCGCCTGGCCAACCGGCTGCAGCGCCGGCTGATGGCGCAGCAGAATCGCTCCTGGGATTTCGACCTGGAAGAGGGTTACCTCGACCCGGCACGGCTGGTGCGCGTCGTCATCGATCCGATGCAGCCGCTGTCGTTCAAGCAGGAACGCGACACCAAATTCCGCGACACGGTGGTGACGCTGGTGCTCGACAATTCCGGCTCGATGCGCGGCCGGCCGATCACGGTTGCCGCCACCTGCGCCGACATATTGGCGCGTACGCTGGAGCGTTGCGGTGTCTCGGTCGAGATCCTCGGCTTCACCACGCGGGCCTGGAAGGGCGGGCAGGCGCGTGAGAAGTGGCTGAAGGACGGTAAGCCGCCGAATCCCGGCCGGCTCAACGATCTGCGCCACATCATCTACAAATCGGCCGACCACCCATGGCGGCGGGCACGACGCAATCTAGGCCTGATGATGCGCGAGGGCCTGCTCAAGGAAAACATCGACGGTGAGGCGCTGCTGTGGGCGCACAACCGACTGATCGCCCGGCCGGAACAGCGCAAGATCTTGATGATGATCTCGGACGGTGCGCCGGTCGACGATTCGACATTGTCGGTCAATCCCGGCAATTATCTCGAGCGCCATCTACGCGCGGTCATCGAGCTGATCGAAACGCGCTCGCCGGTAGAACTGCTGGCCATCGGCATCGGCCATGACGTCACGCGCTACTACCGCCGTGCCGTCACCATCGTAGATGCCGAGGAACTGGCGGGCGCCATGACCGAGCAGCTGGCTTCGCTGTTCGCCGAGGAGAGCGCGAAGGATACGCGGCGCGGCGGTATGCGGCGCGCCGGATGATCTCTATGCACGGCGGCTTTCAGCAGACGATTTTCGCCGCCATCGCCCTGCTTTCCGGCGTGGCTTCGGCAGCAGCCGGTTCGCTCGGCTCAAGTTCGGTCGAACCGGTCGAAGTCTCGGCCCGGCCAATCGCCGAATTCCACATTGGCGGCGCCGACAAGCAGTTCGGTCCGCTCGAATTCGCCGGCGGGCTGGAGATGACCTCGCCAACGCGCGATTTCGGTGCGCTGTCGGCGTTCCGGTTCCTGAAAGCCGGCGGCGATTTCGTGGGCGTTGCCGACACCGGGTTCTGGTTCTTCGGCACGGTGGTCCGCGACGCCGACAAGCGGCCGTCCGGCATCCAGAATTTCCGTATGCAGCAGATGATCGACGAAACCGGTCGGCCGATCGACAAGAAGTGGGAGGTCGATGCAGAAGGCCTCGCGGTCAAGGACGGCGTTGCCACCGTCGGCTTCGAGCGCAACCACCGCGTCGCACAGTTCAAGATCGACCCGGCCGACATGAAGGCGCCGTTCAAGCAGCTGGATTTCGTGGTGCCGGCCGGGGAACTGCGCCAGAATCGAGGCTTCGAAACCGTCACCCACGCCAATGCCAACGGCCAGCATGAGGGCGGGCTGGTCGTGGTCTCCGAGAAGAGCCTCGACGAGGCCGGCAACATCTATGCCGCCATCATCGAAGGGCCGCACAAGGGAGTCTTCACCGTCAAGCGCAACGGCGACTTCGACATCACCGACGGCGCCTTCCTGCCGGATGGCGACCTCTTGCTTCTGGAGCGCAGCTTTTCGATGGCCAGGGGCGTCAAGATGCGGCTGCGACGCATCTATGGCGAGAGCGTCGAGAAGGGCGCCGTCGCCGACGGGCCGGTGCTGCTGGAAGCCGACATGGGCTACCAGATCGACAATATGGAAGGGCTCGACGTCTGGACCCGCGACGATGGTGCGCTGATGGTGTCGCTGATTTCCGACGACAACCACTCGATCCTGCAGCGCAACCTCTACCTGGAATTTATTCTCCACCAGGATTGAGTGGTACTCCAGTGCGAACGTGAAGTTGAAGGTCTCAACGGCAGGTTCGATTTGGCGCGGGTTCGATTTGGCCGGACGCCTTCCCCCACTCCGTCGCTGCTTCGCAGCGCCACCTCTTCCCCCTCCGGAGGGAGAGGAAGGTGCCTCCCGGCATGAGCTCGCGCCCTTCCTCTACCCCGTCGATCGGGGGAGAGGTGGCGCTGCGAAGCAGCGACGGAGTGGGGGTCGACTGTTCACCGTGAGCCATTGGTGGCTATCCAGATAACATGGCGCGCGCCTCGCTTGCCGTTGGCACGTGTGTTGACCTCCTCGACCGCGAAGCCGGCCCGCTTCAGCCGCCGCGTGAAGTCGCTGTCGGGGCCTTGCGACCACACCGCCAGCACTCCGCCCGGCTTGAGGGCGGCGCGAGCAGCGCCGAGGCCCTGCAGGCTGTAAAGCGCATTATTGGATTTGTGGACAATGCCTTCCGGGCCGTTGTCGACGTCGAGCAGGATGGCGTCCCAAGCCGCGGGGTCCGACTGTATCAACTGCCCGACATCGGTCCCGTGGATAATGACACGCGGATCGTCGAGACAGCCGCCAAAGATTTCGGTCATCGGGCCGCGTGCCCAGGCGACGACCGCCGGCACCAGCTCCGCGACGACAATGCTGGCATCATTGCCGAGTTCTGCGAGTGCGGCGCGTAGCGTAAAGCCCATGCCAAGCCCACCGATCAGGATCCTTGGCCGCCGATGGCCGGCAATCTTCTGGCAGGATAGTTTTGCCAGCGCCTCCTCGGACCCGCTGAGACGGCTGTTCATCAGCTCGTTGGTGCCGAGCATGATCGAGAATTCCGAACCGCGCCGCTTGAGGCGAAGCTCCTGTGTGCCGTCCGGGGTCTTCGCTGAGTCTAATTGGACCCAGGGAATCATGATCTTTGTCCGACCATGATCTTTTCCGAAAACCGCGTCCCACTTTTCGGGATCATGATTTAAGCCGCGACTGCCGGCTGGCTCCAGCGGGCAGCGAGCAGCCGGTAGGGGATGCCACAACGGCGATGATCAGCTTCACACTGAGATCGCCGAGCGCCCACGAAATCCAGCGCATGGCGTCGACATGGAAGACGCCCATCAGCGGTGCTGTTTCGAGCGCAAAGCTGTCGTTCGGACCAGCGAAGGCAAACGCGGCCGAGAACGCGACGGTGAAGAATACAGCGGTATCGAACACGGATCCGACCAGCGTGCCGACGATTGGCGCGCGCCACCAGCTCTGCCGGCGCAGCCGGTTGAAGACGGTCACGTCGAGCAATTGCGCGGCAAGGAACGCAGCGCCGGACGCCGCCGCGATCCGCACCAGCCGGTCGGCGGCGGTCTCGAACTCGATCAGGCCGTGACGGAACAGGAAAGGCGGGACAAGGATCGAGCAGACCACTGCCGTCATGAAGCCGACAAAGACGATCCTGCGCGCCACGGTTGGCCCATAGCGGCGATTGGCGAGGTCGGTGACCAGGAAGGAGAACGGGTAGGTGAAGGCACCCCAGGTCAAAAGGTCGGCCAGCGAGAGGCCGCCGATCTGGCCCTGCATCGGGAACTGCACGAGAATGTTCGATGCCACGACGACAAGCGCCATGGCGGCCACGAATGGCAGGTATCGCGAGAAGGAAGTCATTTTTTTATCCTGGGTAATGGAACCAGCGGAGCGCATGCCGAAACCGGATCACGCTCGCTCGTATTCGAGCATCGGGTTGCCGAAACCTTGCGGGCTCGATCCGATGTTCAGGCCAACAAGAGGTTGGCCAGGGCGGTCGTCCCCCGCCTTTGAACGATATCAGGCGGCGACCTGCTCGGCGATCTTCTTGGCGATCTGCTTCTTCAACAGACGCGCACGCTGCGACAATTCCTTGACGTCGGCCTTGGCCAGGAAGGCATCGAGACCGCCGCGATGTTCGACCGAACGCAGCGCGTTGGCCGAAATGCGCAGGCGCACATTCTGGTTCAGCGCTTCCGAAATCAGCGTCACGTTGACGAGATTCGGCAGGAAGCGACGCTTGGTCTTGTTGTTGGCGTGGCTCACATTGTTGCCGGACATGACTGCCTTGGCAGTGAGTTCGCAGGTGCGGGACATGATTCTAACCTTCAGTTCTCGGGTCTGCCAAACATTCAAGCCCGCGCCGGGTGGCGCGCGGTTCTGGTCAGGCGGCCTTATGGAAAAGTTGGCGTTCCATAGTTGCATTTCGCCGAGGCGTCAAGCTCCGGCTTCCCCACGGATGCGCCCGGCATTTCATATTAAGGCCGGAATTCATCCTATAAGCGGTCTCATAGGGACATGCCAGACCGGAGTTGCCCGCCTCCGGCCGAAAATCAAGGACCGGATCCCGTCATGCTTCGTTCGTCTCTTGCCCTTGCTGCCCTGCTTGCGATTGCCTTGCCATCCGCCGCGTCCGCTGCCTCGCCACAGTCGTTCAAGGGAGAGTACACGGTCTCGTTTCTAGGCCTTTCGATAGCAAAATCAACGTTTTCCAGCCGCTATGAGAACGGCGCCTACGCGATCGAAGGCAGCGTCACCGCCGCGGGTCTGGCCAAGCTGTTCGACGACACGCGCGGCACGATCTCGTCGAAAGGCACGATTTCTGGCAAGAAGATGGTGCCGCAGGCGTTCCGTGCCGATTACACCTCTGGCAAGAAAGCATCGACGGTCGATATCCGCTTTGCAGATGGCGCGGTCACCTCGACGCAGGTTGTCCCGGCGCCGGGCAAGCGCGACCCCAAGAGCTGGGTGCCGATCGGTGCCGGCGATTTGGTCTCGGTGCTCGATCCGATGGCGGCGACGGTGATCCATGCCGACAGTCTCGACCAAGTCTGCGGCCGCACGGTGAAGTTCTATGACGGCGAGATGCGTGCCGATCTGTCACTAACCTACGCTTCGAAGGGGACGATCTCGGTGCCGGGTTACAAGGGCGACACCATCACCTGCCGAATGGGTTTCGAGCCGGTAGCGGGCTATCGCAAGGGCCGCAAGGCGCTGAATTATCTTAAGAACCGCAGCCGCATGATGGTGACGTTTGCACCGCTCGGCCAAACCGGCGTATATGCGCCGATCCGCGCCACGGTGGGCACGCAGATCGGCACCTTGACCATCAGCGCCAGGCGTTTCGAGGCAATACAGTAGGGCAGGCGCCATACGCGCGCCACGGGAGACGGAATGGGGCGCGCTACACTGATTGGCTTTTCGGCGGTCGCCATGTGGGCGTTGCTGGCGCTGCTCACCGATGGGTCGGGCCAGGTGCCGCCGTTCCTGCTGTCGGCGATCACCTTCTCGATCGGCACCGGGGTCGGGCTCATCGCGCGGCTGTTCATGCCGGCGCCCGACAAGAGCCAGAAAATACCGCTGCAGGTCTGGCTGATCGGCATTGCCGGCCTGTTCGGCTACCACTTCTTCTACTTCACCGCGCTGCGCAATGCACCGGCGGTGGAAGCGAGCCTGATCGCCTATCTGTGGCCGTTGCTGATCGTGCTTGGTTCGGCGCTGATGCCGGGCGAGCGCCTGGCATGGAACCACGTCGTCGGCGCGCTGCTCGGCCTTGCCGGCACCATGCTGATCGTCACCAAGGGCGCCGGCATCGCCTTCGACGCCCGCTATGCTTACGGCTATGCCATGGCCGCCGTTTGCGCTGTGATGTGGTCGTCCTATTCGCTGTTGTCGCGGCGCTTCCCGTCGGTGCCGACCAGCATCGTCACCTGGTTCTGCGCCGCGACCGCGGTGCTGTCGCTCGCCTGCCATTTGACCCTGGAGCAAACGGTTCTGCCTGACGGCGCCGGCCAGTGGCTGGCCGTGGTCGGCCTTGGCCTGATGCCGGTCGGCGCTGCCTTCTATGCCTGGGACATCGGCGTCAAGCGCGGCAACATCCAGGTGCTGGGTGCTGCAAGCTATGCCGCGCCACTGCTGTCGACGCTGGTGCTGATCGCAGCCGGCGCCGCCGAGCCGTCACTGCGCATTCTTGCCGCCTGCGTGCTCATCACCGGCGGCGCGGCCCTGGCGGCAAAGTCACTGTTTCTGCGCAAGCCCGCCGTGACAGAGAGGGGAGCGCGGGCATCCGAAAGCGGAGCCGGGGCATCCGAAGGCGGAGCCCGGGCATCCGAAGGCGGAGCCCGGGCATGACGATGCCGTTTGCCGGCGGCATCGACGCCAATGCCAACGCGACGCTGATCTTTTCGCTGGCTGCTGCGGTGATCTATGCCTTCACGCTCGGGATGCCGCCGACGCTCGCCCGCTCGGCGGCAAAGACGCTTGCCGTGGCGATGCTTGCCGTGCTGGCGGCGCTGCAAGGCGGCCCATTGCTGCTGGTCGCAGCCCTTGCGCTCAGCGCTGTTGGCGACGCTTTTCTGTCGCGCGACGGCGAAAAGGCGTTTCTCGGCGGGCTCGCCAGTTTTCTTGTCGCCCACATTGTCTATGTCGTGCTGTTCCTGCGCAGCGGCGGCGGCTTGGAGTTGCTGGGCGCCGAATCGTGGCGTGGGGCGATCGCGCTGGCCATGGTGGTGTTTGCGATCGTCATGCTGGCGGCGCTGTGGCGGCGCGTCGGCCCCGGCCTTCGTGTCCCTATCGCCGTCTATGTCGCTGCGATCCTCGCGATGGGTGTTTCGGCGCTGACCACAAGCAGCGTCTGGATGGTCGGCGGCGCCGTGTTGTTCATGGCATCGGACGGGATGCTCGCCACGGAGAAATTCCTGGTGGCCGCCATCTCGCCGCACCGCGCCTGGATGCGCTTTGCCGTCTGGTTACTCTACTACGCAGCCCAGCTCGCGATCACGCTAGGCTTCCTGCTAAATCAGGGTTCTTATTGAGTTAGGGGTGTCTAGGTGCCAGCCCGGCTCGGCCAGCTCAAACGCCGCAAACTCAAAGCCCGGTGCGACGGTGCAGCCGACCAGCGTCCATTCGCCCAGGCTGCGCGCCGATTGCCACCAGCCTGCGGGGACGACGATCTGCGGCCGCTCACCGGCTGCGAGATCGATGCCAAGCACCTGCTTGATAACGATGCTGCCTTGTTCCCACATCGACAGCGCCAGCGGGGCCCCGGCATGAAAATGCCAGACCTCGGCGGCGTCCTTGACCCGGTGCCAGGCAGCCACCTGATGCCGTTCCAGCAGGAAATAGATCGCGGTCGAATGGCCGCGCGCGCCGCCAGCGTCATCGCGAAAGGTCTCGGCGTACCAGCCGCCTTCCGGATGCGGCTTCAGGCCGAGCGTCGCGATGATTTCGGCGGAGCTGGTCATATCACCGAACTCTAGAAGTTGTCCTTGCGCTTGCGGATTTCGGCAAAGACCTCGGCGTCCGAAGCTTTCTCCAGTCCAAGATGCTTGCGGATAGAAGGATCGTGCCAGCGCAGGAAGGGATTGGTCGACAGCTCCTCGCCGATCGTCGTCGGCAGCGTGGGCTTGTCGGCGGCGCGCAACGCCTCGATCTTGGCAGCGCGTTCTCTCAGCGCCGAGTTGGTCGGATCGACGGTCAGCGCGAAACGGGCGTTGGAGAGCGTGTATTCGTGGCCGCAATAGATGACCGTTTCAGCCGGAAGTGCCGCCAGCTTCTTCAGCGAATCGTACATGACCGGCGGCTTGCATTCGAACAGCCGCCCGCACCCCAGCGCAAACAGCGTGTCGGCGGTGAACGCCACTTTCGATCCAGGCAAATAGTAGGAGACGTGACCGGCAGTGTGGCCGGGCGTGGCGATCACCTCGATCTTCTCATCGCCAAGATGGAGAACCGAGCCGTCTTCGACCGTTTCGTCGATGCCGGGGATCTTGGCCTTTTCCGCTTCCGGGCCGACGATGCGCAGCTTGAAGCGCTCCTTCAGCGCCAAATTGGCCTCGACATGGTCGACATGATGATGCGTGGTCAGGATCATTGTCGGCGTCCAGCCGGTGCGTTTGAGCGCGGCCAGGATGGGCGCTTCCTCGGGCGCATCGATGATCGCGGTTTGGCCGCTTTTGGGGTCGTGCACCAGAACGCCGAAATTGTCGCTGCGGCACATGAACTGTTCGATTTCGACCGGCATCGCATCTCTCCATTATCGCCGCAGACATAGGGCGCTAGCGGGCCGCTGTCATCCCGGTTATCGAGGCATTTATTGAAACCCGACGATATCACGGCTACATCCCTGCCATGCATTCCGACATCGTCGATCTTCGCTCCTTCTATTCGACAACACTCGGCCAGTTCGCCGAGCGTTCGATCACCATGGCGTTGTCGTCGATATGGGCAGCCGTGCCCAACGAGCGGCTGGTCGGTCTCGGCTACACCTTGCCTTGGCTGGAGCGCTTCGGCGCCGATGCCGAGCGGGTCTTCGCCTTCATGCCGGCAACGCAGGGCGCAGTAGTCTGGCCGGCGACGGGGCCGACGGCGACGGCACTGGTCTTCGACGAGGAACTGCCGCTGGTCGATTCCTGCATCGACCGCATGCTGCTCGTCCATTCGCTCGAACATGTCGAGAACCCGCGTGAGACGCTGAACGAGATCTGGCGTGTGCTGTCGCCAGCGGGCCGGGTGGTCATCGTCGTCCCGAACCGGCGCGGCGTCTGGGCGCGCTTCGAGCACACGCCGTTCGGCAATGGCCGGCCTTTTTCGCGTGGACAGCTCACCGAATTGCTGCGCGAGGCGAATTTCACGCCCGCGTCCTGGTCCGATGCGTTGTTCTTCCCGCCATCGCGGCGGCGCTTCATGATGCAGTTCCACAATGTGCTTGAACGCGCCGGCCGGCGGCTGTGGCCGATCTTTTCCGGGGTCATCGTCGTCGAGGCGCAGAAGCGGCTCTATCAAGGCGTGCCGGTCGCCCAGCGCGCCTCGCGCCGCGTCTTCGTGCCCGTGCTGTCGCCGCATGGCGCCACCCGGCTTGGCCGTCGCAACGAGGTCGGGGATACCAAGTCATCGGTTGCGCGAGTGACGGCTTCGTGATCGGGGCAAGAGTGCCTGGCGTCGGTTCCCTGCCTATCTGTCGCAAGTGGAGTGACAGCGCACCTGGCAGTCCATTTGGACGACGGATGCCTGCAAGTCTCTCCAACCGGTTTCAGCACTGAACGCAAGGACCTCGGACATGGCTGATCAACCGGACTATGCCGCCATCGTCCAGCCGGTTGTGGTGGCGGTCGAAGCCAGCAGCCTGAGCGATCAGGTGGCGTCGATCAGGAGGGCGCTGACGGGATCGCCGGTTCGCAAATGGTTGCTCTGGACAGCAGTCGGCATGATGGCCGTGATCATCGCAACGTCGATTGGCCAGGTACTGCTCAACCGCTGGAATCAGCCTTTCTACGATGCGCTCGCGCGGCGCGACATGGCGGCCTTCCTGCACCAGCTTCTCGTCTTTGCGGCAATAGCCGGTGGACTTCTGGTGCTCAATATAGGCCAGACCTGGCTCAATCAGATGATCCGGCTGAAGCTGCGCGAGGCGCTGACGCTGGATCTGATCGACCAGTGGACGCGGCCCGCGCGCGCCTTCCGGCTGGCCAATGCCGGTGCCATCGGCGTCAATCCCGACCAGCGCATGCAGCAGGATGCGGCGCACCTCTCGGACTTGTCGACCGACCTCGGTGTCGGGCTGCTGCAGTCATGCATCCTGCTCGTGTCCTTCGTCGGCGTGCTGTGGGAGCTGTCCTCAGGCTTCGTGTTCCACATCGGCGGAACCGCGCTGGCCATACCGGGCTACATGGTCTGGGCCGCCATTCTTTATGCCGGCACCGCCTCCTGGCTGAGCTGGCTGGTCGGACGCCCGCTCATCAGCCTGAACAGCGACCGCTACACACGCGAAGCCGAGCTGCGCTCCTCGATGGTGCGCATCAACGAAAATGTCGATGCCATTGCGTTGTACCATGGCGAGCCCGATGCCAGGCGGCGGCTCGAACTCGACCTCGGCACGGTGCTAGGCGCCATGCGGCGCATCTACAGCGCACAGATCAATCTAGCCTGGGTGACCGACTCTTATGGCTGGATCACCGTCGTCGCGCCAATCCTGGTCGCCTCGCCGGTGTACTTCGCAGGTGATATCAGTTTTGGCGGACTGATGATGGCGGTCGGGGCTTTCAACCAGGTCCATTCGTCGCTGCGCTGGTTCATCAACAACATCGGCAGCATCGCCGATTGGCGCGCCACGCTGATGCGCGTCGCCGATTTCCGCATCGCTCTCGACGAAATCGATGTGCTCCACGACACGGAAAGGCGCATCGAGTTCGGCGACAACGCCAATGGCAACCTGACTTTCGAGAAGCTCGAAGTGGCCTCGCCGGAGGGCTGCACAAGGCTCGCGGACCAGCATGTCGAAGTCCGTCCCGGCGAGCGCGTCATGGTCATCGGCGAGGCGGGCGCCGGCAAGACGCTGTTCTTTCGCGCCATTGCCGGCCTGTGGCCATGGGGAAGCGGGCGGATCGGCCTGCCGGCGGCAGAAACCCTCTTATTCGTGCCGCGCGTCCCTTATTTCCCGACCGGCACGTTGCGCGAGGTGCTTGATCACCCGAACGGACCCGCGCCGGCGAGTGACGCCGACATTTCGAAGGTGCTTGCAGAGGTCGGTCTTGAACGGCTGTCGTCGTCGCTCGACCGCGCCGGGCGATGGGACCACGAGCTGGGCGATGACGAACAGCGCTCGCTGGCCTTCGCCAGACTCGCGTTGCGGCAGCCGAAATGGGTGATCATCGATGAAGCACTGGATGCATTCGACGGCCCGTCGCTACGGCGAGTGCTGGCCATGCTCGAGAAGCGTTTGCCTGGGACTGCGATCCTCAACATTGGGCGCGGCCTGCACAACAATCAGTTCTTTCCGCGCGCGTTGACGATCGTCAAGGATACCGGCGCTCCAGCTCTGAAGCCCGCCCGCGTCAGGGCCGGCGCCATCGAACCGCCGCCAGTCGCTGCCCGCCGCAAGGCATAGACCGATGTTCATGTTCAGAGCGGTTAGGGCGTTAAAGGTAGAACCGAAACGCTCACAAAGTTTGTTTTTTACGAGGGGGTAAGAGGATTGGGGGTTTTACGGGTAAAGAGGAACTGAGCAGTAGAGAGAGTAAACACGGGCCAAT
>NZ_JAMYUW010000038.1:0-67765 GCF_040323315.1 Mesorhizobium sp. M0047
GTTGAATGTGATTAAATCCGGTCCGTCCGCAATTCTGTCATAACCGTGCTCGCCTGAATTTCGGCTCCCGTCCGCCTCGGGCCTAGGCACGCGGCGCAGATCCTGATGCCGGCGACGTATCCTTTCGCTGGACTGGTCCGTCTTAGCTGTTGATGGGCGGTCATCCCAAAGTCGCCCTCCCAAACGTATTGGAACAGGACACACCATGAAATGCTGGTGGAGGCTTGGCGCCGCGAGCCGCAAAGTTTCGGGGGTCAGTATCGTGAAACGCGCCGATCGTTCGTCCTTGGGACCGAAACAAAGATATCAAGAGAAGCGATGACCGCCATCATTACCGTCTTTGAGCGGTCGCCCGATGGCGGCAAGGGACTGGCGCGTGATACGCGCGTTCGCTGGGCGCTGGACGAAGTGGGCCAACCTTACGAGGTTCGCCTCCATTCGTTCAAGGCGATGAAGGAACCGGCGCATCTGGCGCTTCAACCTTTCGGGCAAATTCCGGCCTACGAAGAAGGCGATCTCCGGTTGTTCGGGACCGGGTCGATCGTGTTCCATATCGCGGAAACGCCATCCGGGCCTGTTGCCGGACGATGTAAATGCCCGGGCGCGCGCCATCACCTGGATATTCGCCGCGCTCAACACGGTGGAGCCGCCGATCCTTAGACTTGTAACCGCCAAGTTCCTTGAAGGCGACAAGCCTTGGGCGGCGCAACGCCTGCCTCTCATCCAGGACCGCATCCGCAATCGGCTTGGCAATTGTCCCGACGTCTTGACAAGGCCAACGGCTCGACGGTGCGTTCAGCGCAGGCGACCCCGTGAAATGCCTAATGTGCCGGACATCACGCCAGTCTGCCTTTTATGCGATTTTGGACGGACACACGGCGAACAGACCTTAACAGCTACGGTATACTTCCTCGTACCCGATGCTGATCCACGAGGGTCTTCCTCAATCCCAAGTGATAAGGGCGGCTTTCGGGCCTCGCCCTTTTTCCGGCTACGACTTCACGGCGGCCGGGTCGAAGCCGTCCAGCTCCTCGCCGATCTCGACAAGGGCCTTTCTGACTGTGTCCTCAACTTCCTGTCGTTTCTTCGGCGGCATCAGGCCCAGCCCCTTCAGCATCGCCTCGCGCCAGTGCTGCCCCCTGCCCCACGCTTCCGAGAACACTGTTGCAAGGTCGTCCTTGCGCCGGGTCGCCTCCAGTGCCTCGACAAGGAGGCTGGCCTGATAGACGTCTTTTTCGCGCTTGGCGACGCCATTTGCATCTGATTGCCTGCGAGAGGCGACGATGAGCTTGTGAACTGCATACCGTTCCGGCGACGGCACGGTTACAGGCACCCCTGACCGATGCAGCATCACGGTCCGGATGGGCTCGTGGATCAGGAAATCGAGGAAACGCAAGGGCTGCGCCGAAGCTCCCCCCAGTGCTGGCATCGGACTGGCATGGTCGGTGAAGTCATCGGATCCCCGGTTCGGCGTAAGGAACTCGACCTTGTATCGCGTTGCATTCTCGAATTGCGTCGTGTGTCCGGGATCCGATCTGTGGGGGATTTCCCTGAAGGTTGGGTCAATCTCTCTCAAGATTTCCAGGATCGGCGGCAGGCTGTCTTCGACTGACGACGAGATCGAGTAGTGCTGCGCGAAATCGGCATCGCCGGTTTGCAATGAAGCGCCTGGCAACCTTACACCGAGATGTCCTGCATACGTCTGGAAGGCAACCGTACCAACGAGCACGCCTCTTAGGCGGAAGATTCCTGCTGCTCCCATGGCTTCAACGACATCGCCAGTGAACCGGTCCGGAGCAGTCAGCATTGCTTCGCGAGTCAGCGTGGAGACGAGTTTCCGTCGGCCGCGGAGGTCTTCCTTAATCTCTTGGAAGGTTTCAACGCGTTTCGCGATCTCGGGGTCGTCGGACGGGCCGACATACTTCCGCGTTTTCTTGGGTTGGGTTTCCTCAAAATACCAATAGCCCCGCCCCTTCACCGGCACCCGGACAAAATTTCCCGCCGTGGAGAAGTCGGTTTCGAACGATGCATCAAGGCAGCGCTGAACAAGTTCCG
The DNA here is from genome assembly GCF_040323315.1 of Mesorhizobium sp. M0047. NCBI lineage: Bacteria > Pseudomonadati > Pseudomonadota > Alphaproteobacteria > Hyphomicrobiales > Phyllobacteriaceae > Mesorhizobium > Mesorhizobium sp. M0047. The sequence continues at coordinate 2,056 of NZ_JAMYUW010000038.1, forward strand.
CATACATCGTGCGATAAACGAGATCGACCGTCTTCATGCGTCGGCTCCGTTATAAGAAAAATGAGTTTCTCTTATAACGGCATGAGCTCAAGCGATGCAAGCGACGTTATAAGAAAATTGCCGAAATCTTATAACGCTGCCTTCCGCGTTGACGGTCGCCCAGCGAGCCCGCGGACGTGAAAACCACGGTCGCCGCGATCGCCGACGTTCGGGGGGTCCCCCGGTGGATGCCGTCATGACGATCGAACCTTCGCTCTCTACTGGGTATAGGAAGATTGTAATCTTCGTGCTACATATCCGCTCGATCTGTAGTGCGAAGGTGTCAAATGCCCACTCCACACAACCCTCCTGCTGCAGTGCGGCGCGCGCTGCGCAAACTTGGGGCGGACATCCATGATGCCCGTCGACGCCGACGGCTGCCGATGGCGGTCGTAGCAGAGCGCGCCTTCACGTCTCGCTCGACACTGCAAAGGGTCGAAGCTGGCGACACCAACGTCAGCGTCGGCATTTATGCCGGCGTCCTGCAGGCGCTCGGCCTGCTCGACGGCCTGAGCCAGGTCGCCGACATCAGCAACGACAGCGTCGGTCAGGCGCTCGCCAGTGCCGACCTGCCTAAGCATGTCCACCTCAGGCGGCCAACCGGATCGTCCCGCGATGACTGACTTCGAGGTCCATGTCGATTTGGACGGCCGCACACGCCCGGTCGGACTGGCGAGGAGCAATCGCGTCCGGGGTATCGAGACCATCCTCTTCGAGTATGACGGCGCATGGCTTGAGGACCCGGACCGCTTCTCCCTGGAGCCAGCCCTTGCTCTGAGCCGTGGCGCCTTCGCCCCTCCTGCCGGTCTTGCGACATTCGGCTCCATCGGTGACTCAGCGCCTGACACCTGGGGCCGGCGCCTCATGCAGCGCGCCGAACGCCGTCTCGCCGATCGGGAAGGCCGCGCGGTTCGCACGCTTGTAGAAAGCGACTACCTCCTTGGAGTGGCCGATGAGACCCGGCTTGGCGCACTCCGATTCCGCTGGGTCGGCGAAGAGATTTTCCAAGCGCCGATCCGTGCCGGCGTTCCTGCCCTGATCGAGCTTGGCCGATTGCTCCAGATCACCGAACGGGTTCTCCGGGACGAAGAAACGGATGAAGACCTGCAGCTCATCTTTGCCCCAGGCTCCTCCCTTGGCGGTGCCCGCCCGAAGGCGTCGGTCATCGACCAACATGGTCACCTCTCCATCGCGAAATTCCCGAAGGAGACCGACGACTACAGCATGGAGACCTGGGAAAAGATCTCGCTGCGGCTGGCCGGACAGGCAGGTATCGCCACCCCTCAGCACGAGCTGATCGACGTCGCCGGCAAGGCGGTCATGCTGTCGCGACGCTTCGATCGTTACGGGGCGATCCGCACCCCGTTCCTGTCGGCGATGGCGATGACGGGCGCCAGGGACGGCGAGCGCGGCAGCTATCCGGAGATCGTCGATGCTCTTGCTCAACACGGCGCTCAGGGAAAGACGGACGCCCATGCCTTATATCGGCGTGTCGTCTTTGGCTTGGAAAGGCGGGTTGGTCTCTCTCGCCGGCATACGACCTCAATCCCGTTCCGACTGATTTCAAGGCCCGGGTACTGACGACGAACATCGATCTCGATGAGGGCACCTGTTCTCGATCTGCTGGAAGCCGCGTCGGAGTTTTTCGCGCTCACACTGCCGCAAGCCCGCGCAATAATCAAAGAAGTCGCGACCGTGACCGCAACCTGGCGCGATACCGCCAAGGAGGTCGGCGCCCGCCCAGCCGAGATCAACCGCATGGCCAGCGCCTTCGAACACGACGATCTCAAACGGGCGCTGGCGCTATAACGAGGACATTCCTGCACAGCTTCGAACCGGCCAGCGCCAGTCCGATCACCGGCGCCACCGTCGAGGGTGCATGGAACAGACGATGAGTCCGCGGACGAAATCCCGATTTGAGAAAGCCGTGCAGCATCAATGGCATGATGGTGCATGATTTTGGATTTGCCGAGGAGCAAGTTCGGGCGATCCTACATGATCCCCCACGCCCGGTAGCGCCCCCGGCCCGTCACCTCCCGGATGCCGAGTTCGGCGACCAGGTCGAGCGGGCGCGCTGGCTGATTTTCAGCTCGGCCGCGATCAGTCCGGCCGAGGCCACCTCGGCGAAAGTGTGGAGGATAGTGTCGCTTTACAGTAATTATGAGAATCGCTTTTCAATCAATTCAGTTGGTCAGCTGTGCACTTAATTTGAGAACGTGCACTTGAGTTGATAATCATGCCGGCCGTCGGCATTTGATTTGACCAGCGTCTGCAGCGTAACGGGATCGAATTTCCAGAAGACAGTGTATAAAGGTCAAAGGATTAATGATCTTTCCGCTGATGCGATTGCAGTTAACTTGAGAATCTGGCGTCCAATATTCTCACGATTAAATGCCAATCCTGAACCAAACCGGCGCATTCTTACAATTAGGTGCCAAGCGACACGAGTTTTCAGCAGCCCATTTCAGCAGCTGATTAATGTGTGAGTTGGGAAGCTGCTGATATCAATTCCGCGGGATTCGGCGCCCGGCATACATTTTGACCTCCCTCTTCGGCTTCTGTGAAGCTCCAGCGCACAACGCCTTCCCGATCGAGCAGGAACTCGCCGATAAGCGGCATGTGACCGGCGATCATAATCTGCTGGTCGGCCTCCGTAATTTCATACCCGTCCTTTTTTTCGAGAAAGTCGCCCGCCGCAGCCGGGTTCATCGGTTCGGGCAACTCCCCCGGCAGATCGATCCGCATTGTCGTGACCAGGTCCATTCCGACTTTGTGCGGCCATTCGGTTTCATTCTCCGTCAACTCGACGATGGGTAAACCGAAGGCGCGATGCGAAGTCCCCTCCGGATCGGATGCGCTAAGAAGATTGGGTAGCGGATGGTAACGGAAGTAAAGCCGCGCACGTTCGACCGGCGTCTTGACCACTGCGAGACATTCGACGCCCTTCTCCTTCAGGGCCGGGTTGAGCTGCGCCATCGCCGCGACATGGCGCCGGCAGAACGGACAGTGCAGGCCTCGAAACAATCCGATCAGTAACGGGCTACGGCCTCGAAAATCATCGAGCGCGATCTTGCCTTCGCGCGAGATCGCGTCGAGCATAATATTCGGTGCCCGGTCGCCCGGCTGCAGCGGGCGGTCACTCGTGGACATGGACAACCTCCTCGCCCGGATCAGTCAAGAAGAGGCAACACGCCCAGCGCTTCGGTGTTGAGTCCGTGCTGGGGGCGCAAACCTTCCTGCGCCGGGCAAAATGGCGTTCGGCCTCTGCCATAACGCCGAGGTCGAAATTACGCGCGTTGCAAGCCCATCATAACACGAAAAAAGCATCTGCGTGTCGCCCGTGTGACGGTGCTCGAACCCCGCCAGTATTTCCACGCATGCGACGGCACCGTAAAGTTATCGCTTGCAGGGTAAAGTGGTGGCGTCCTCATCCAAGTTTCATGCCAGCAGTGACGTGAGTGATTTCGCGCCAAGTTTCCGTGGCAGCGAAGCGCAGTTCACGATGGTCGGCGGATCGTTCTCGTCGTCGTATCGGCTGGTGCGAGTTCTCCGCTCGGTTGTTCAATCCCTTGTGCCGGCGATGTTCGACCTGCGGCATGATCTCTCGACCAGCCACAGCGGATCATGAAGCGCTTCAAGCCATCCGGCCAACTTAAGCGGTTCGTTTCCATCCACGATCCGTTTGCCACCTGTTTCACTTTCCCCGCCACGCTCTTTCACGTAAGAGCCGAGCTTGTCGGTGATCATCACGCGCGGTGCATGACTCTGCTTTTTCAGCAGTTTGCGCATCAGCCGCTTTGCAGCCTTGGCATTTGTGCTGGGGATCGTTCACAGCGGGATTCTGGTTAAGCGTCTGCGTGCTCTGGTGCTCGGAGCGCTTGTTGTTATGGCCGCCGTGCGCTTTGTGCCGCTCGGCGCGGTCCTATTCTACATCGGGAGCGCAGCGACGATGCTGGCGCTGTGGCCGCTGGCCTACGAGATGTGGCGACAATCAGGAGAGCGGCGCGCTGAGCAAACGCCAACCGTGGCAGGCTGATCACACCGTGAGGTGCGAGCTTGATCGGCGGGAGCGAAATCAAACTTTGATACCCCGGAGACCGTCTTTACGCCGCTCTCGGCGCTATTTGGGCTACCGTTACGAAACGCGTGATGCCGCCCTATGCCGCCCTTGGTCAGCCGCCTTCGCCTCATCGATGCGGTGAACTTGAGCCGGAAATACGGTGTGGATGCTTCCGGACGTCGCACAAATGGGGAGCAGCCAATCCCGTGAGCTAAAACCGCGCCTATGCGGCCCGAGTGCCCCGCAGTGCTGTCAGCCGCCCGTCCGCGCGGCTTCATCGACCGAAGGAAATTCCCCACCCAGCCAAGCACTCGGTAGTGCACTCGATGTTGGCCCAGCGGATGATCCTGTCACGGTCGCGTTGACCTGAGATCGGGTAATTTCGAGCGCGTTCATGAATTCGGGGGTCGCAGTCGGCTGTCGGAACGCAGTGGTGAGTTCGGGTCAGGGCGAGGAATATCCCTCAGGTGTGGTAGCTCTAACTGCTCTGATTGAGTGCGCCAGGAGCTTACTCACAGCCGCTAGACGCCACACCATCTGACCAATGGCGACCCCCCGAATTCTAACCTAGAGACTGCCTGGTCAGCCAAGCCGATCGGGCACCTGCAGCCCCATCAGTTGTGTCGCATCCGCGGTCCATTTCAGCGTCAGTTCTCTCGCCGGCAACTGTTTGCCAAGCGCGGCCGACTGTCCGGCCCACAGCGGCGAGAAATCCCCTGACCCCGATGCCTCGGCCTTGGTCGTGAGGGGCATCACGGCGGAGGTTGCGAGCGGGAAGTCCGGGATGCTGGCGCCCATCGGTCCCATTTCACGCATGAAGCGGTTGACGATAGCCCGTGCCGGACGCCCGGTGAACACGTTGGTAAGTGTCGTCCCGTCATCGTGCGCATATGCCAGCGCGCTTTTATGGACCGCGCTGGCCAGAGATTCTGGACAGCGCAGGTAGGCGGTGCCGATCTGCACTGCCGACGCGCCGAGCATGAAGGCGGCGGCGATGCCGCGCCCGTCGGCAATGCCGCCCGCCGCGATCACCGGCACTGCGACTGCATCGGCGATCTGCGGCACCAGCGCGAATGTGCCAGGCTGACTCAAAATATCCGAGCCAAGAAAGACCCCGCGATGGCCTCCTGCCTCCGCGCCTTGCGCGATGATTGCGTCGCAGCCGCGCACTTCGAGCCATCGCGCCTCTTCGACGGTCGTCGCCGAGGCAATCAGTTTCGCGCCGGTGGCCTTCACCCGCTCCAACAGGTGCAGTTCCGGCAGGCCGAAGTGGAAGCTAACCACTTTCGGTGAAAGTTCCTCGACGATGGCGCATCCCGATTCGTTGAAGGTAATGGGGGCTGGACCGGAGGGAATCGCATCGGCGTCGATGCCGAACTCGCTGTAATAAGGCGCGAGGCGCTTGCGCCAGGCCGCTTCGCTATCCGCATGGGCAACCGGCTGCACGTGGCACATGAAATTGAGGTTTAGCGGCCGGCTGGTGCGTTGCCGGACGATACCGAAGTCAGCGCGTATCTTGTCGTCGGCCAGCATGGCGCATGGCAGCGAGCCGAGCCCGCCCGCTTCGCAGACCGCGATCGCCAGTTCAGGCCCGGACGAACCCGCCATCGGCGCCTGCAGGATCGGCAGCTCGATGCCGAAAAGATCAAGGATGCGTCGGTTCGGCCACATAGCAATGTCCCCGTCCACCAGTATGACGGTTTTTTGGACACGAGATCAGGCTACCATATCCGTTGCCCAACTTCCATGCGTTGAGATAGCCAAGTGCCAGCGCAGCGTTTGCAGAAGCGCTCGTTCGGCGCGAACGCTTGCTATCCATCACCGTTCCGGACGTTCACGAACGGATCTGTAGCGTCTGGATCGGTCACGGAGCGCCGCTCCGCGACGGCTTACAATTCGACCTGTTCGGAAATAGCCAATGCAATGCCAAGATAGCGGACGGTGCTGTCAAGCTTATTGTGCCCGAGGAGCAGCTGCGCGGCGGCTGTTGCCTGTCTTCTTGTAAATCAGCTCTTCATCGCTGCGCCCGCAGGTAGGGAGCCGATTTCGAGTGTCGGCAACAATTAGGGCCGTGAGATGACGTCGCAGCTGCGGTAATCAGAACATGCAATAAGGACTTGTACGTTTCGAGCCTGATAGCGTTCTCTTCCATAAGTGATACCCCACACCACGGCGGTAGAGTTCCCGACCCAAAGCCGGAGCTCAAAAATCTGCTCGCACAGCTTATTAGTACTAGGGACAAGCTGGGCTGCCAAGGACCTGATGGCGGAGCAGTTGCGCGCGGGGAAACCTTTGATACGTGATGCTGTATGAGGTCGCGCTCGACGACGGGACGGCGTTGCGATCGTCACCTTCGCCGCTGCTGCCGACTATGGCTAGATTTTGCCGAGCAGCCGCTCGTATTCATGTTCCGGCTCGCTATAGGTGCCGTCTGCGATCTGAAAGAGGCCATCACGATCCCGGATAAGAATTTCACCACGGTTCGCTCTGATCAGCCCCTTGCCTTCAAGTTCCTGGATGGCGACGGTCACGCCGGGGCGCCGCACGCCGAGCATGACGGAAATGAACTCGTGGGTGATAGCAAATCTGTCATCCCTCACCCGGTCCTGGCACATCAGCAGCCAGCGCGCTAACCGTTCGTCCAATTTCGACCGGGCATTCACCAGGGCGGTGTAGCTGGTCTGAATAAAGAGCGTTTGGACGTAGAGAAGCAGCAGGGCTTTAAGGGTCGCGCTTTCGGACATGGCTGCCGACAACGCTGACGCAGGCACCTGGAAGCCCTCCCCGACAATCTGCATGTAGGTGTCATGTGCGGCTAGATCGCCGCCAAGCACCACCAGTGCGCCGGTCATGCCTTCCAGACCTATCAGGCCGACTTCCGTATCGCGGCCTTTCGGAATCTTAGCAACGACGGAGGCGATGCCGCTTTCCAGGAAATAGACGTATTCGATCGGGAACTTGGCGGTTTCAAGGGGAGTGCGCAACGGCAGATCCACCCGTTTCAGATGTGGCTCGAGTAGGTCGAGGTCTGCGCGAGAAAGTCGCTTCAACAGGGCATTGCGATAGGTGATGTTTGGCTGGTTAGACATGACTCCACCCTTCATAGGGCAAGAGCTCAGTGATCTCCCAGCCGTTCGCGCCCGTGAAAACGTGCGAACGATAGGTCACATATAGGTTCTGCGGGCAACAACGCCTAATCACGTTAGGCATTTACGGACGGGCACCCGGCTTCTCCGCCGCGCGTGAAAAGGGGAATTCCAAGACCAGTACGTCGCGCTCATCGAAGATTTCGAACGAATTGCCGGTGAGGAGCGGCTTCCCGGCCAACAGTCCTTCGGCCAGGATTTCCTTGGCGGACGCCATGGCATCGTCTTCTACCACTTGCAAATTTGCGCACTCCTGCCCCTCTGGATCCTTGAGGAGCTGGCCGTCCCGGGTCCGAATGTGAAAGAAGAATCTCGGCATGGCTGCTCCGCGTTGCTCGACTTTTAAATGCGGCACGCATGTTGAATAGCGTCGGAAACGTACCAAACGTGGATATCCACGCGGCCGCGTGAACCCCTCAATAGCTTACTCAGCCAGGGCTCTCCGTTGAGATCGATCTGTCAAACCGTACGCCTAGACCATGTGCGATGGCGCTGGCTGCGATCAGGTCATCAAAGGCTTTTCCGGAAATCGGGCAGTTCGGGAGTACCTCCCGAATTGCAGATTCTGCCGTCGAGGTAGAAATGACGTCATGTCGCCTTTTTCTGGTTTCGACATATTGCTCGACCAGCATTTTCAGGCGTCTTGTTGCAATTTCATCTGCAAACATCGGGTTTCTCCTGCCGGCCGAGGCCGCATTCGTTCGCGGCGGCATACATCGATTGGTGAACCCGCCGCACGAGCGTTAACTCGATTGCCCAAAGCTGCTGTAGGGTAATTTGTTCCGGATAGCCGAGGCTTGGTAATTCCCAGACAATTGAGTGATTGGCGGCTCTCTGGCGCGGTGGCCCGAATGTCAGCTTTCGAACTCGGTCTGGAGCGGTGGCTAGAGCCGTTCGTCTCGGCTTTGAGGCACAAGACACGCCATCACAACTGATCCGAATTCGACCAACTCTACGACGACAAATTCGACCACTGGAAAACCGAACGGCGCGAGCGACCGTTGCAAGGACTCCGCCGGCAATGACCTAGACAACAACACTGCAAGCGGTGCGGTCACATCGAACACGCAGCACTGCAATAAGTGACCGAGCGCATTCGACAAACCGGGTAAGCCTCGACGGCCCGCCTTTTGGATGTGGCTGGCCGTCACCATCATTTGGTATTGTTGTAGTTGTCAGTCCACCAGCGCGGAGTGGTACTCCTACCAAGCACTTTCGAAACCGGTAGATCGCGCTGCACAAAATGAGCACTGCGAAGACGAGCATGTTGTGTAGCAATTCCCCACTTCGTTTCCCCGAGAGCGTCAGCCCCGCCTCGCAACACATCGCAAGTTGATTGGCTCATCGACAGTCTGTCTCCAAACACGGTCTCGTCCAATAAGACCGGCGACAAGCAGAAGTTTCCGTCCCACGCCAGGCGCCCAAGGTACCTGGCGCCAGTTGGCCAAATGATGTGACTACACGACTGCAGGTGGTCCAGCCACCGCAGTGCTTCGCTCTGCTGAGCGCATCTTAGGGCGGCTATTTCCCCGGAAGCCCTGCCCTTGTCTCGGGAAAAATTGCGGCAGTGTTTGTGCTGCTTGAGAATCGGCAGGAATGTGCAGGAAGCAGAAGGTCCCCGTTTTGAGCGCTGATTCCTTTCCACGCCACACCTGCCGCGATCAAGGCGCGCTGGAAAAGTTAGGAGCGGCGGGTTCATCCGGCCAAGAGTCTGTACGGGCCGAGGTTGCAAAAAGGAAAAGTTTGTCATATTGAGCGCGCGGGCCGATTGAGGGTGGCCGCCAAATCACAAAGGTCGCCCATGTCCGACGACTTCTCGCGCATCATCGCTTTCCTTGCCGTTGTGCTGGCCCTGCTGTGCGCTGGGATTCAGTTCCAATGCGGCCACATTGAATCAACCCTGTATTTTATGATCGGCGCCATTCTGCTGACAGCGTTCACCCACCTGAACGTGCGCAACGGGTTGATTTAGGCTCTCAAGCGCCACTTGGATTAATGATTTCGAGTCGAAGCAAAATCGTCCGGCCAGTTGGGTGGAGCGATGCAATCATCGAACTGCCAGTTGTCCTGTGGGGATGTTCTGGTCGACGTGTGTGCCTTTGAGCGCCTGCCGCGCCGCAATGTCCGCTCAACCCCAGACGGATGGCGCTGTGTCCCTCTCAACGGACAGCTCTAATTACTCCAGTGACCCTGCCCGCGCGGTCGAGGCGGCAACCGATTGCCTAACGTCGATCCCACTCTGTCCTGCGTAGCTGTTCGCATCTCGATCTTCGCCGTGCAGTATACCCCGCTTCGATGCAAGGGCCCTGCGCTCGATGCGTGTAGACGCACAGGGCCGAATGGCGCCGCAGCCGATGGTATCGCCGCGCGGCAGGCTCGCACGACTGCGGCTGGCGGACCGCCTTCGCTTTCAGGGGTCCCGGAGATCCAAAGCGATGTCCCTTGTGGGGTCATTATCCCGGCTTCGGATGGCCCAAGGACCGGTGGCACCACGATCGCATGCTCGGGAGTATTGGCAGGAACGGCTGTCCCAACTGGTGGCGGAATACCGGGAGCACTCACTGCGCCTTCGTTTTGGGCGGGTGGATCGTCGCCCATGCGACACCCCCCAAACTGCCTTCGCCTTTGCTCCCACCCGTTCCGCTGGTACGAACGGCGTGGAGTGGTCCATTACGTGCGCTGGCCGGTCGCGCCATTGCGCTCGCGCTCGCGGCGCTTTGCCAACAGCTCCTGTGTTTTGCGCAGCAGCCATCCGCTGACGCTGGCACTCGGTTTGCTCTGCTTGCCGCACGGCCTTCGGTGCGAGCCCACCGTCAGCTTCTCCGATAGCCTCTGCTGGGCTTCGGGGACGAGTGGCTGGAACGAATCGTCCTTGGCCGCGTTGAGGGCGGTCGAGTTGAGGCCTTGGGATGAATGAAGTACCGCGGGCGAATGTAATCGCCTACAAGAACCCGGAAACCTCCCGTGAGGATGGTCGCGAATTCGACTACCAGGATTTCTTCGAGAATGGTGCCGCTGCGCTTCATCTGTTGAGCGCAGATGGTGTCATTCTGCGTGCCAACAAAGCTGAGCTCGACCTTCTCGGTTATTCCGCAGAAGCCTATGTCGGTCGCCACATTGCCGACTTCTATCCCGACCGGGAGGTGATCGACGATATCTTGGGGCGCCTCAACCGTGGCGAGAAGATCGCGAGATACCCGGCGCGACTTAGGGCCTGCGATGGCTCAATCAAACATGTCGAAATCACGTCGAGCGGCCATTTCCGGGATGGCAAGCTGATCAACATCCGATGTTTCACCATGGATGTGACCGACCTCGAGCGGACGCGGGCAGAGCTCAGGCGGCAAGACAGCACCTATCACCAGATCCTCGATAACCTCCCCGTCGCCATCTACACGACGGACCAGGACGGGACGATCACCTATTACAACCGCGCCGCCGCTGAGCTTGCAGGTAGAGAGCCCGAGATCGGCAAGGACAAATGGTGCGTGACATTCAAGCTCTTCACTCCTGACGGCAAGGAATTGCCACATGACGAGTGCCCAATGGCGATCACGCTCAGAGAAAACCGCGCTGTGCGCAATGAGCACGCCATAGCGCAGCGTCCGGACGGGTCCTTCTTCCCGTTCCAGCCTTATCCCACTCCGATCCGGGACGAGAACGGCAATTTGATCGGTGCCGTTAACATGCTGTTTGACCTGACCGAACGCCAGGTTTCGGAGGAAGCCAGGCACCATTTGTCCGCCATCGTGGAATCCTCGTTCGACGCAATCGTCAGCAAAGATCTGAATGCCATCATCAAGAGTTGGAATCGGGGCGCCGAACGGCTGTTCGGGTACACCGCCGAGGAGGCCATAGGTCGGTCGGTGACCATGCTGATCCCGGATGACAATCAGGACGAAGAGCCGCGTATCCTGGAACGCATCCGCCGTGGCGAACGGGTCGAGACCTACGAAACGATCCGCCAGCGCAAAGATGGCACTCTGGTTCCGGTCTCGCTAACGGTATCGCCCGTGCGCAATGCTGCCGGGCACATCATCGGCGCATCGAAGATCGCACGCGACATCTCATCGGCGCGGGAAAACGAGCATCGTATCCGGTTGCTGATGCGGGAGGTCAACCACAGGGTCAAGAACCAGTATTCTGTCATCCTTTCAATGATCCGGGAAACCAACAAGCGCGCCGAAAATCCCGCGGCCTTCGAACGGCAGGTTCGCGAGCGGATCATGGCTCTTTCACTCTCGCATGACTTGCTCGTGTTGGGCGATTGGAGAGGCGTCACCCTTTTCGAACTGTTGCTGTCGCAAACCAAACCGTTCGGCAATGAGGGGCGCATTTCCATGTCCGGACCGTCCATTGTCCTCAGCCCCAACGCGGTCCAGTATCTCGGAATTGCCTTTCACGAACTCGCGACCAACTCAGCCAAATACGGGGTGCTGTCAGGAGATGAAGGCAACATTTCCGTCACGTGGGATATCACGGGTTCCAGAGCAGAGAGGTTCTTTCATCTCACTTGGGCCGAAACAGACGGGCCGCAGGTGCAGACCGTCGGAGAAGGCGGCTTTGGAACAGTGGTGCTGAAGCGAGTTGCGCCCCAGGCAGTTGCGGGCAAGGGGACTCTTGAGCACGCCTCGCATGGGATCACCTGGACGCTGGAAGCGCCGTTGGCCGCCGTGGAGGCATCCGTTCTCAATGAGGGTTGACGTCGCGGGTCTCGGCACCTCGGCACTGGCGAGGAGCGGACCTTGGCGGTGGGGAAACCCTTCGGCGTCCTCGCCGGCTCGGCCTGCCGTCGGCGAACCGGCCGAGTTCCACCTCCGACACTCCGCCGGCGGCGACCAGCATGGCAAACACCGATCCTGGTAATTCGTCCCGCGGGAACGCCCGGCTTCTCCATCTTCGTATCCGGCGAAAGGCCGGCTGGATTGCCGATGTGTGCGAGCCATAACCGGGCGACAAGGCCAGCGCGAATGCCACTGCAGCACGCATACTCTCCTCATCCCGCGATCACGCGGGTTGGAGGGATCACCTGTCATGGCTCGACTTTGCGGAACGCAGGGCGTCCAGCGCCGAGCGAACAGCCCCGAGCTCTGGAGCGGCGGACTGAGATCGCCTGAAGATCAAGCGGCCGTTCCGAAAGCCGAACCCTTCGGCCGCTTTGATGCCGCGCCACTGCGATGCCGTCGATTTTGTGCGAAAGCTCATTGCGATCGATTCCGGCCCGACATCAACCTTGCTGACGCCCATTTCCGCCGCTGCTATTCGTAACGCGGTCAGTTTCAGCAAAGTTGCCACTTCACCAGGCATGGTCCCGAAGCGGTCTTCGAGCTCATCGGCGAATGCGCTGATGTCTGCCTCCGAGCTCATCCGGCACAACCTCGTGTAAAGGCTGAGACGAACCGCGGGCTCGGGCACATAGCTCTCGGAAAATGCAGCCGTGACCTGCACATTGATTTCGGCAAGTTGCTTGTCGGGGTTGGGCGCACCAGCAGCACGCGAGACTGCTCGCTCCAGGAGGTGGAGATACAGGCCTGCGCCAATCAGCTTCATGTGGCCCACCTGCTCCTCACCGAAAATGTCCCCGGCACCGCGGAGGTCAAGGTCCCTTTGGCTGATGGACAAACCGGAACCTAGCCGGTCCAACGCAAGCATCGTCGAGAGTCGGGCCCTCGTCTCGTCGGCCAGGACGGCATCGGGCTCCGTCAGAAGAAATGCAACGCCCTGAACCCGCCCTCTTCCCACACGACCGCGCAGCTGGTGCAGTTGAGCAAGACCGAACCGATCCGCACGCCAGATCACGATGGTGTTCGCCCGAGGCACATCGAGACCGCTTTCGACAATGTCGGTGCTGAGCAACACGTCGCCATCACCGTCGGCGAAACGCACGACGATTTCGTCCAGCACGCGCACCTTCATTTTGCCATGTGCCGTCTTGACCGTGAGTTCAGGGACCAAACTGTCAAGCAGATGAGCGATCGGTTCGATGTCCTCGATCCGCGGAACGACGAAGAAGCTTTGCCCGCTGCGCCGGTACTCGCGCAAAAGGGCAGCCCGCGCCGATCCCGCATCGAAAGGCGCCAGCATCGTGCGAACGGGGCGCCTCCTGGCGGGCGGCGTGTTCAGCACGCTGACTTCCTGTATGCCGGCCATAGCGGATTGGAGCGTGCGAGGTATGGGCGTAGCACTCATGCTCAATGTGTGAAGGCGAGGCGCCAGGTTTCGCAAGGCCTGCTTCAACTTGACGCCGAAACGATGCTCCTCATCGATCACAAGCAGTCCAAGATCTGCGAAGGTGACGCCCTTGGCGGCAACGGCGTGCGTGGCCACGACCACAGCGATGCGGCCGTCGCGCAGACCTTCTTTCACCTTTCTTGCTTCTGAAGCTCCCACCACTCGCGAAAGATGGGCTACCTGGAGACCCGTTCCCGCGAAGCGGCGGCTGAACGTCTCGTAGTGTTGGCGTGCCAGCACCGTGGTCGGGGTTACGACGGCAACCTGCTTGCCCGACAACGCGACGGCTGCGCATGCACGTAGCGCTATCTCTGTCTTGCCAAATCCGACGTCGCCGCAGATCAGCCGGTTCATCGTTCTGCCTGACGACAGATCGTCGAGCACCGCGCGGATGGCTTCGGCCTGGTCGGGGGTCTCGGCATAGGGAAATCGCGCCGCAAAACGAGCAAGGTCGGCACGCGGCGGCCTGATAATCTCGGCCGGCTCATTCGACCTGGCGTTCGACAGGGCAACTAGGCGCCTGCCAAGTCTGCCGATCTCGAGGAACGCAGCCCGGTGCCGTTTCGACCAGCCATCGCCGTCGAGCCGGTCGAGCGGTACTGCACCCGGATCTGAACCGTAGCGCCATATGCGGCAGAAGTCACTGACCGGGACTAGCAGCGACGCGCCGTCGCGGTATTCCAGCCTGACAATGTCTTGTCGCTGGCCGGCCAAATCGACCTGCTCGACCGCAGCAAGCACGCCGAGACCGTGTTCTTCATGTACAACGACATCGCCAATTCGCAGCTCGGGGTCGAGCACACTCTGAGGCGAGTTGCCTTGCGCTCTCAAGACCGGCCCGAATATGTCCGCCGCCGCAATCACGGCAAGGCGCGACTTCGGGTCGGCGAATCCCTCCTCGATGTTGAATTCGGCCTTGAGAAGGGAGCCTCCGGCAGCCGAACGGATTTGCGCCCAGTCGGCGACTTTTTCCATCCGTCTGCCAAGCTTTCGCACGAGCAGCTTGTCTGCCCGTTGCAGCTCCGACGCGCGTCCTGTGACCACCACGCTGACGCCCGAGCTCGTTTGAGTCTTCACATATTCAGCGAATTCATGCCCTGACCGCGACGCCTGGAAAAATTTGGGAGTTCGAGCCGTAGCAGCCGAAAGCCTCAAACACTGCCGATTTCGAACCGCCTCCTTCCAATCGTCACGCGAGAGATAGAATTGGTCCGGCAAGGGTTTCGCCGATCCAGCGATCTCCCGCCGGGCACGGCTCGCGTCCTCCACCAGATCCAGAATGCGGGCCAGTGGAGAGCCCTCAAGGCCTGCCAGGAAGGAGATCGAAGCACCCCACGCGACATCGAACAGTGATGGCAGGCTGCCATAAAGGGAGACGAGGCGCTCCTCCATCGAGGTCGTGCGCATCGCAGCTACCTCAGGGTGATTGCCGGCCTGAAAGATGAGCTCGGATGCCGGCCCGAGCAGGACCAGGTCATGAGATCGCTCGCTCCTTTGGCTGATCGGGTCATAGGTCTTGAGCTCAGAGATGGAGGTCTGGGCATCCAGAACGATGCGAACCGGGCTGACATCGCCGGCGGGAAAAACATCGATGAGGTCGCCCCGCAGGGCGATTTCGCCCGGTTCGTCTACCCGATCGTCGACCACGTATCCAATTCGCTCTGCCGTGGTTTTGAAGAGCTCTCTGTCAAGCGTTTGTCCCACCTGCAAAGTGGTGAAGGCTCGGGCAATGGCTAAAGGCGGCGGCACCCGCTGGAGGGCGGATTCGATCGACGTGACGGTAATGCGCCGGAGCTTGGAGGCTTGCGTGATCGCGTGCAGGACGCGGAGCCGCCTTCCCATGTTGTCGCGTGTTGGCCAAACCTTGTCATAGGGCAGGCAATCCCAAGACGGTAGCAAGAGAATTTCTGCTTGAGGCAGGAACTGCCGCAGGGCCTGCGCAACATCCTCGGCCTCGCGGTTCGAACCGGCTATATGGAGCAAGTCTTCGATCCCCTTGTTTTCAAGAACGCTGACTAGGGCTGCCGCAACCGCAGCTGCCGGCGGAGAGCCGTCATCTTCTCCCTCCGCCACGCGGTCGTTGGATGGGCAAGTTTGCCCAGCAGCTTCTCTCTTGGGGATGGGTCTGTTCATTGGCGCACCTTGCGATCACTGCCAGAACGGCAGCGGAGCGGCTGTGTTCCGTCGGCTAAAACCTGAATCCGAGCAATCTCCTTTGTGCTGCGAAGCCGTTCGACACTTCAAAATTTCCAGCCTCGCGATGTCATAGGTTAATGAGCGGACAGCTCGGCTGACATATGGCTCACTTCAAATCGATGGGGTCAAACTATGCCGTATCTGCAAATTCGGAGTCTTGAGGCGTTGACGGACCTCTTGCACGCAGCAGATCATGCTGAGCGTCTGGATCCGCAAGAGGTGGCAGAGATCTGCCGCCGAGCAGCCGCTGTTCTCGGCGAGTTGTTGGAACGGGATATTGCACCGACACGGTTTGATCCCGCCTGGCCAAATTCATAGCAGGCACCAAATCCAAAGGCACTTGGCCGTGAGATACCACCGTCCGGAACATTTGGCTTGAATGGAAGTTCGATATTGCAACGTACCCAGGTCAGCGAATTTGTCCCCCACCTCACCCACAGATGTACTTGTCCGCAAGCTCCAGAGAATCGCTGAGGTCAAAGAGGTCGACCTCGCAATTTTGAGAGGCATTTCGATCCAGGAGAAGACGTTTCAGGCCAATCAAGACGTCGTGATCGAGGGCGATCGCCCTGTTAATTCGTTCGTCGTTATCGACGGCTTGGTGGGCTCAAGCAAAGTCACGGGCGAAGGCAAACGGCAAATCACATCCTTTTTTGTGGCTGGCGACCTCCCGGACCTGCACAGTCTGCACCTCTCGGTGATCGATTGCACTTTTTCGACGCTCATACCGACCCGGTTAGGCTTCATGCGCCACGATGCTCTGCGCGCCATTTGCGAACAGCACCCCCGCATCGCGACCGCGTTCTGGCGCTCGACGCTGATCGACGCGGCCATATACAGGGAATGGGTCACCAATGTCGGAAGGCGCGAGGCTTTCACGCGTATGGCTCACATCCTTTGTGAACTGATCTACCGCTTGCGTTCGGTAGGACGCATCAAGGACCACATAGCCGACATTCCGATTACGCAGGCGGCGCTTGGAGATGCGCTGGGTTTATCCACGGTCCACGTGAACAGAATGCTTCAGGAACTGCGACGGAAGGGCCTCATCGCCACCTCAGGCCCAACGGTACATGCACTGGATTGGCCAAATCTTGTTCGCGCAGGAGACTTCGATCCGACCTATCTGCACCAAAGGAACCCCGAAGCTTTATAGTGACGGCAGCTCTCTTATGGCAAAATACTTCTTTGACAGTGGCGACAGCAACTCTGTCTTCGAGGACGAGATAGGCGTTGAATGCACAGGAATAGAAGGAGCGCGCCGCGCGGGCATTGAGGGCCTGAAAGACCTGGCGAAAGACGAATTGCGGGATATCGACGGACAGCAACTGTTCGTCGAGGTTCGGGACGAAAATGGTGAAAAGCTTCTGCGGCTCAGCATCTGTCTCCAGGTCAAATCGATGGAATGAGACTTTCCTGGTGTCCCGCTCGCATTGGGAGGACAACTGCGACAACCCCTTCTCCCGAAGAATGAGTAACGATGTAGGTATTCACAAGACCGGTCGGCTGCTGGCCAGCAGGACAACGCGTGTGGAGGCGTGATGAGCACGCGAACAGCATCACTTTGCGTTGGATGAATTCTCCCAAAAGCCATCCTTTCGGGTACCAATGTGTTGACGGGCGAACAAACATGCCCGGAACAAAATGCCCGGCCCATAGTTGGAGCAAGGCAGCGATCCTCCCAGCTGCAGATCGGAAATCCCGATCGCCCGCGCCGCACACTCCAACGGCGCGGGCTTGGATCGCTATCTGTACGGCAGGGTGCCAAGCTGTGGACTTGTTAGCTGGCTTTACGAGGATACTCAGCCCGCTGAATGCTATCCTTGCGCCACCGCGTTTTTCGGCGCGAGAGCGCGTGCGGAAACAACACAGGAACCCGATCCGTCCATCTTGTCGGCGGACGATAGAGAGATCGATGGGCAAGAAGATCAAGCAACGCACCGCGTCCCAGGCAGATCGTGAAAGGGCGATTGAAGCGAGCTTTTTCGCGCGCAGGTGCGGCCTCACCAAACACGAGGCACTCAAGATGCTCAGGGATGCTCGCATCAGGATGAACGGGGAAATCAAAGGGCGCTTCGGCGGTCGCAGATAGAGGTGCAATCGCTATTCGAAACGATCGTCGAGCATGATCTTCTTCACCTCCGACACACATTTTGGCGATCCGCGCATTCTGCGGCTCGACCGCCGTCCCTTCAGTTCGTTAGCAGCGCATGACCTGGCGTTGGCTGCTCTTTGGAACGAAACCGTTGGCCCGCATGATGAGGTCTGGCACCTCGGCGACTTTGCAAAGCATTCGCCCGCGACCGTGTCTTCCCTACTGTCTTCCCTCAACGGCCGCAAGCACCTGATCGTAGGCAACAACGATGGCGCAGCCACCATTGCTGCCGCAGCTTGGGCAAGTGTGAGCCACTATAAAGAGCTCACTGTTGACGGCTGCCTTTTTGTGCTTTGCCACTATCCCTTTCGCACCTGGAACCAGATCGGCAAGCGATCTATAAATCTGCACGGCCATTCGCACGGCCGCTTGAAGCCGATGACGCGCCAGTACGACGTCGGCGTCGACAGCTGGAATTTTCGTCCGGTCAATCTTGCTGCCATCAAAGCCAAGCGTCGTCGACCCTAGCGAAACTCACCGTTTGCGCCGGCAATATCTTCAGCAACCGGCTACCAATCGTCCGCGACTCCATCAAGGCAACCCCGATGGGGCCCTGAAAGGCGCTTCCGTACGCGAGATAAAAATTCGGCCGTCCTTTTCGGGGCACAGGGCTCATGGAGGGTCACCCGTTGGGCCAAGGTTTTCGGTCGAAACAGGGCGAGGCTTTGGTCATGCGTTACTCCTTCCGTGCTCCGACTGGCAGGCCGCGGTGGGGTTCTTCCTCCGAACCCGCATCAATCCTTGCGTGGTTGAGTGCTGGGTCGGAGATGGAGTGCTTTCCGATCCACGCCGAACAATTAGCATCGCCTTAACTAATGTAAATGCACCCGATCCGCCGCCGGGTTATGAACCTCCATCCGACCCGGAGGATTTCCTTCATGCCACTCGAATCGTTGATTGACCAATACATCTGTACTCGCAAACGGCAGGGCCTTTTGTCGACGCAGCTTGCCCTTAGAGCCCTGAAGGAGGTTGTTCCGTCACCTTCGGTTTGTGATGGCCATCTCGTGAACATGATCGCCGAGCGCGCTGTTGCCGCCGGCCTAGTGATACACTTCGACCATTCAGGAGAGAACGTCGGCTAAGCGCTTTCTGCGGGCTTGGCGGTGGTCATACGGTGGCCAGCCACGGACGCCTGTCGGCCGGCTCGCGCTCTCCATCAGGTCGAAGGTGAGGGCGGGAAAAGCCAAATGCAGTTCTCGTAGCGACATCTCCGTTGAGCAACATAGAACGGCCGCCAGATATCGGGCCCGTGGCCGTCCAGCCTGCGGTAGGCCACGAGAAGCTGGGTCGCTAATGTTGCGTTCGCAAACAACAAAAGAGCGATGGCCGACGCGCCGTTACGCACCTGTGTGGTTCCAATTTTCCGGCCAATTGAAACCCCAGATCGCACAGCAGTTGGGAAGCGATAGGTGACTGAACCTTCAGCGGACCAAGCCTGCCGGACCGCGATCGCTAGACTGACCGAACACCCGCAGAGGTACAGCTTTCCGCCCTTGCGTGCGCATACCACGGGTGGAAGCAAGGTCACGAAGCCGATCAATGTCAGTCCGAACTCGAGCAGGCGGATATCGACCGCACGGTGCTGAAATTTGCTGGCGGCGTCGTTCAGCTGCTAGGAACGCACCAGCAATGGAACGAGCCCTTCATGGTTCTGGTCGAGATAGCAGACAATGCGGTCGCCGATGCGCTGGAACGTCAGGTCGACTCTCGCTTGGCCGACCGCCAGATGTCGGATCACGATATTGTCGATGCCTATTGGCAGGCGCGGAAATTCTACGCTGATTTCGCGCTTCCAGCCGTCAATACGAATGCCTAGACAGGCCTGTAGGATCATAAAGGCAGAGCCGGCCGACCACGCCTGCGGCAGGCAGGCAACCGGATAGGCCACCGGCGCATCGCTGGCGGCACGGGTGAAGCCGCAAAACAGCTCCGGCAGCCGCATATTGAAGCGGACAGCCGCCTCGAACATGCTGCTCATCAGCTTCACCACGCTGTCGCGCTCCTGATAACGGGCAAGGCCAGAGGCGCAAATCGCCGTGTCGTGGGGCCATATCGAGCCGTTGTGGTAAGACATCGGATTGAAGGGGATCTCGTCGGCGGCCAGCGTACGAACGCCCCAGCCGCTGTGAAAATGCCCCGACAGGAGCTGCGTCGCCATGGCCTGCGCCCTTTCCGCTGACGGCAACCCGACATAAAGCAGGTGACCGGCATTGGATGCGCGAACTGCGCATTGGCTGCCGTCGCCATCGATGGCCAAAGCATAAAAGTCGCGGTCCGGCATCCAGAAATGCGTCTCCACCGCCTTGCGAACCCTCTCTGCCATAGCCGTCCAGTGCGCCGCCTTGTCATCGTCGCCGCGTTTGGCCGCCAATGCCGCCATGCCCTTGTATGCTGCGAAGACGTAACCCTGCACTTCGACCAAAGCGACCGGTCCCTTGGGAATTGTGCCGTCGGCATGGAAGATTGCATCGGCGCTATCCTTCCATCCTTGGTTGAAGAGGCCGGTGTCTGCCGCCCTGCGGTACGTTACGAACCCCTCCCCGTTGCGGGCTCCGACGTCTTCCATCCATGCAGTGGCAGCTGCCAGTGAATCCCAGATCTTATCGACAAACTCCTCATCTCCGGTCCTATCGGCGTAGGCCGAAGCGAGATAGACATAGAGCGGAGTCGTGTCGACGCCACCATAGTATCGACCGAACGGCAGCTCGCGAAGCACGGCCATCTCGCCCTTGCGCGTTTCGTGCATGATCTTTCCTGGCTCCGCGTCTCCGAAGACGGAAGTCTCGGTCGATTGATAGCGGGCGAGAAACGCTAGCACGCCACGGGCAAGCTCGGGATTGAGCCAGAGCATCTGCAAAGCGGAGATGACTCCGTCGCGACCAAATGCCGTTGAAAACCACGGAATGCCAGCATAGGGATACGGTCCCGTCTCGAGGTCGGTCGTCAGCAGCGCGATGTCGGCACGCGTGCGGGTCAGCCAATCGTTGAAAACGCGGCCGGAACTGAAAACGGTCGCGCCCTGGCGGCGCTTCGACCGCATCGCAAATCGAGCTCGCGCAGCGGCTGCACGAAACCGATCACTGGACGGGACCTCTTCGCCGTGGCCGACCTCCAAATACAGTATCCTGTGGTCACGGCTCGGCACCAGAATGAGGAACTCGGCGTGATTTGGATGGAGCCGATCGGGTTTTATGGAAAACGCGATAACCGACTGACGCGCCACATTGTCGAGTCCTTCATACTTAAACGTGACACTTGACTCACCGATCAGCGCGTCATGGGCGCGACCGCGACGGCTCCGCGTGGTGCCGCGCACCTCGAACATATCCCGGAAGTCCGCGTCGAAGTCCAGCTGGACCGGCAACGAGATCTCGCGGGCGGAGTAGTTGGTAAACGTGATGCGCTCGAACATACGGTCCTGCCAGATGAAACGGGTCCGATCGATGTGGATGGCGCTCGCGGGAGCTTCACCGCCGTCTGGCCCGAGCGCGGCGAGATTGGTCAGATTGGCCGTGAACAGGATATTGTCTTGGGACAAGGAAACGCCAAGCAACGAGGGTATACGGCCGCCGATCCACAGCCGGAAGCGCGACAGCACACGCGTGTCATCTCGGAAGAGGCCGTCGCCAGTGCCTCGTATGTCACCATAGCCGTCGGCAACGATGAAGCAGTCCTCATGCTTCAGTGCGAACTGCCGCTGCGGCTCGCGTGGTGCGGATTCGTCGAGTGGCGGGATCGCGAGCGCTGGATCAAGCTTGTGTTCTTCGACTTCCGTTTTCATATCACCCCTCCTGCTGGTGAGACCAGGTGGTTTAGGCGCGTATCTATTCCGGCTGGTGCCGCTGGCGAAGCAGCCGAGTCAACAATGCCTCATTATCCAACCGCATGCTCGCGGTTTGGACCGCAGAGAAGCCTCAACGGAATTATTGGCAAATAGTTGGGGCATAACTTTGACCCGAGTACGGGAGGAGTTCAGGACCCGGTTAGATACAGATGGCCACATCGGTATGTGCTCTACGCCTCTGCCTGATGGGCCAAACGTTCTCGTTTGCCCTCCATCAGCGACCGATATATCTCGACGTATTCGCCACACATCCGCTCGACCGAGAACCGCTGTTCAAAAGTCTGCCGCACCCGTGCACGATCGAGTGCACCTATGCGTCGGGTTGCGTCCACAGCTTCGTCAAGACCGTTTACTATCGATCCAGAGACGCCATTGTCGATGACCTCTGGAACAGCGCCGCGGTTGAAAGCGATCACGGGGGTACCACAGGCCATTGCCTCGATGGTCACCAGTCCAAAGGGTTCCGGCCAGTCTATCGGAAACAGAAGCGCTGTCGCATTCCCTAGAAACTCCGCTTTTTGCGCTTCGTTGATCTCGCCGAGAAACTCTACGTTCGAATTTCCAAGCACCAAGGGTTCAACGCTCTCCTCCCAAAATGATTTATCCACCTTGTCGACCTTGGCAGCAATCTTCAGCGGCATCCCGGCGCGAACCGCGATCTCTATTGCAGTTTGTGGTCCCTTTTCCGGCGAGATGCGGCCGAGAAACGCGAGATAGCCGGAGCCTTTGGCGCGGAAAGGGAGAACATCGCGAGGAAGCCCGTGATGGACCATTCCGACCCAATTGACCGGAGGCATAGGCCGTCGCTGATCCAAGGAGATCGAGACCAAGGGAATTTGACTGAAGGCTGTATAGAGGTCGGCCAGATCGGCCAAGTCAAGCCGGCCATGGAGAGTCGTTACGGTCTGCCGGGCAAAATCTCGGATAATCGGAAAATGAAGGACATCGACGTGGAAATGCAGCACGTCGAATTCATTGGCTCGTTCACGTACGCGTTCGAGCATCAGGATGTGGTGGGGGATATGGTTCTGCACATTGGGATTGAAACGCAATGCAACGTCGCAACATGGCACCAGTTCAGCCGCAGTGCGTGAATCACCGCTGGCAAACAAGGTCACGTGGTGACCTTGTTTGATAAGCTCTTCGGTCAGGTATGAAACTATCCGCTCGGTCCCACCGTATAGCCGGGGTGGAACGGATTCGGTGAGGGGCGCAATCTGGGCTATCTTCATCTTTACACGTTGCGATTTGACATCCT
This sequence comes from Mesorhizobium sp. M0047, assembly GCF_040323315.1. Classification (NCBI taxonomy): domain Bacteria; kingdom Pseudomonadati; phylum Pseudomonadota; class Alphaproteobacteria; order Hyphomicrobiales; family Phyllobacteriaceae; genus Mesorhizobium; species Mesorhizobium sp. M0047. The sequence goes on from NZ_JAMYUW010000038.1 coordinate 24,988, forward strand.
GGAACCTGAAGTCGTTCCTGCGAACGAAACCGGCCGCGTGTGGCCCTTTTGATATCAGGCTCCTCGATGCCAACTCCCGAAAGGCTCATCTGTTCCTTTAGGATCAGCGCATCTTGGCGCTCCTAAAGAGTACCTAGCCAAGGCTCACCGGGCCGGCGTGCCTGTCCAAAATGCGGGTATTTTTCAGAAGTCCAGCTGTCAGCACCCCCAGCACGACGGCGCAGGCTGACAAAGGCAAGGCCGGTCGTGACCAACTCCACCAGAGAAGCTTCGCCAACACGACAAGAGGGCCCTCGCCCCAGTTCCTTTCGAGCTATCGGCAAGCGTTCGAAATTTTCTCGCCTAACGCATTTCGCGATTTGGCCTGACCTTCGCAACGAAAGCCCCTTGCCTACGTTCCCACTGATGCGAAGCTCCACCAGGAGGACCAGATGCCTAACGACAAAAGCAAGCGAGACTTGCATGATCGCGACCAGCTTTACGCGGAGGACGAGACCGAACTCCGGTATTTTGCCCAGCAGAATGGCGTAACGGCCGACCAGGTGCGCCAGCTGATCAAGAGCTTCGGCAATGATCGCGCTCACCTGATCCAAGCCGCAAGGGCGTTGCGAGGGCTCACACCCGCTGGAGCCGACGAGGTGACCAGAGAAGCCCGCCAGCAGATAACGCCTATGCATCTCGGCAACGATGACGAGCGATAGAAATTGGCGGGCGGTCCGGTTCAGCCGCCTTGGGTCCAATGCATTTCGAGGTGCGATTAGATTTTTGCTTGTGCGACCGCGCACCGCCTGCCGGATCTGCGTGTAGCGCTTCCTCGGGATCGTGCCCGTGAAAATGCACATCCGCGTCTGCCGGCGGATCACCGGTATTGCCGCATTTCTCTACGGCGGACACTGGGACAATCTGGACATCAGGGTCTTGTTTCAGAAGAAGCACTCAGGACAACACCTGCAATCTGGCGAGCTCGCTTTCGCGTTGAGCTCGCCATGATGTGAACTTTCCTGCCGTGAAAGTGGCCGCAGGCCGAGCCCGAGGAAGCTCAGCGCCGTCTCGCCGAGATCATGCCGGGTATGGAAATCGTCGCAGTCGCGATCAGGTGCGACATGAAGCCGGGAATGAGGTGCCGACGGATAATGCGGCTGCTGTGCCGCGGGCCACTAGTGGCCGCCATGTGCGATCTGTGCAGGCGTGACCACTCTCGACCTGCCTTGACGCTGTTGCTACCGCCCATGTCGGCACACGACCCACCAAGTCCATCGTTCGCTCTCCCAGATCTCAGCTGCGAATTATCGCCGGCAGCCCAACCCGCTCGATCGCCGGTTGTTCCTGGAAGGAGGCTTGGCCGGTTTCCGCACGCCGGAACTTTGAAACGGCAATCAGGTTAGATGGGTTGACAGCAATGCTTTGAAAGGACTTCCGACAATGACCGACGCAGCACCTCTTCAGCGAAGCCCGGCACAGGCAAGGGGAGATATCGACGCCGGGCGCGAAGGCGACAAGACCCCCGGCTTCGACCCGGCTGCCGCCCCCGTGGAGACTGACGCTGAATCCGCCGGCAACGCTCCGGTGAGAGCCCCGGCTCCGCCGCGTGACACGCCGAAGTTTACCAACGAGGCGGGCTATGCCAACGCGATGCGCCCGCTGAAGGGCCAGCCCCACATCCAGCCACGCAGATATGGCCGGTCCTGATGATTGCCGCGATCGTGGCGCTGGCCGTTATAGTCTTCATCGGTGCAGCAATGCTGCGTTGAACCCATCGATCGAGCTTCGCGACTCAGCAGTGGCTGGACATTTTTGTTCCTGGTCCAGAAAACTGACGTCGCCCGGGTTCAGGCGCGGACATGCGATGCCCATTGACCATGCATCACCAATTCTTTGCCCGAGACGCCGTCATCGTCGCACGCGATATGATCGGCGCCACGCTGTATTTGCACGGCGTTGGCGGCATCGTCGTCGAGACCGAGGCCTATCGCGCCGATGATCCGGCTTCGCACGCCTTCCGTGGCAGGACCGTGCGCAATGGCGCGATGTTCGGTGCGCCAGGCAGCGCGTACGTCTATCGCTCCTACGGCCTGCATTGGTGCCTGAATGCCGTGTGCCTGCCCGGCAGTGCCGTGCTTGTCCGCGCCATCGAACCGCGATCTGGGCTGGATGCGATGCGCGCCAATCGCGGCCTTGACGATCCCCGGCTGCTTTGTTCGGGGCCGGGGCGCCTTTGCCAGGCGCTGGCAATCGACAAATCGCATGATGGGCTGCCATTGGACGAGCCGCCATTCGAGTTCATGGCGCCGCTCGAACCCAGCGCCATCTTGACTGGCCGCAGGATCGGCATTTCCAAGGCTGTCGACGCGCAGTGGCGGTTCGGACTGCGCGGCTCGGGTTATTTGAGTCGCGAATTTTGATGCTGCGCACTACAACGGTATCGGTGTATGTGCCAGGCGCGGGTGTTATCTGCGCGGGCGCGCGGGCATAGACCGTATATGCCTGGTCCATCCCGGTGCCGGTGCCGCTGGCAGTGTCGGTACCGATTGTGTTCCCCAAACCGTCGTCATGCCAACGTCGCTGTATAGCGAATAGCTCACAGGCTTGGTGCCGCTCGTCATCTTTCGGTTGGCGACCGTGGCGCCGGAACCGGCTCCCGCGCTCAGCCCGACTGTGTAGGGGGTCGAGTTGGTGCAGCGAACCGTGACCGAGCCCGTCGAATCGACATTGACGCCAGCACTCCAGCGGAGTCACGCTGGTGGCCGAGACGTTGCAGTTCGCGTCGATTGTCGCGGTCCAGGTTGAACCGCTGCAGATAGCTTGGTGGGTGCCTGTCGCGCACGCTGCCCCGGTCTTGTAGTCGTAGGCGGCCGCCGGGGCCGTGGTCATGGTCCAGACATACGATCCGGGCCAATTGATCGAGAAGGACGCCGTCGCGTCGTCGACGGCTCCGCTCAGTACGTCCACCAAACCGTACGATTGGCGGCCGTGACCGAGCAGCTCTGAGGCCAAGCCCCTTGCAGACCGCAAGCGAAGAATGGCGAGGATTGGCCGCAGCCGGGCTGTCCGGTGAAGCGAACGCCATAGCCGACCATAGATTCTGAAAACTTGCTACAGTGCTCACCATGGTGTCTGCATATCATGGGGCCGAGATACAAAGCAGGCTCAACCGTCGATACGGCCGCGGCATGGGTGCGGCGGTAAGGCGTTAACCCCCTGGGGTGCCACCGTCGAAACGACGACTGCTCGAGGCGCAACCGCGACCTCCAAGGGGTCGGCTGAAATGTTCGTTGTAGCCGCTGTTCTCAGGTCATCGCCTTGAGCGGCATGGGTCTGTAGGCGCAAGGCAGCAGATCGTCGGCTTGTGGATGGCAGGCGATGAGGTAGCACAGTTTTGGCTCTGGCTCCGCGGTATGCCGCAACTGAACCAACGTCCGGTTTTGTGCAATGGCGGAATCATCACGAGCGGCCGCAATGAGGCCGGTACCGGAACGACGGCTTTCGGGAGCGACTGGGATAAAGCCGCCAGTATAGAGGCCCCTCCGAGGCTATGGTGTGCCGCGCCTTAAGTTGTCGGAAGTAAGCAAGGAGCGGGTGCCAAAGTAAATTTTGACAACTTTATATTCTCGAATCTTAGTCACGTGGGTGAGAAATCCGACCCTACGCCAGATCCGTGCCTCGGCGGGTTCAGGAGCACAGAAAATCGTCAACGTCGGCAAGGCGTTGCGGCTTATGGCGGTGACGCTCGTGCAAAGCAGGTCGACGAGGAGGCGGTGCCGCGGTGTTCAACCGAAGAGCGAGCATGCGGCCGACCGCCGCAGGGCCAGCCTTGATATACGCTGCCCAAACAAGCGCGGAGAGGCTGCAGGTGCTTGCCAACGAGATCCACGCGTTACGGCAGCGCGCAAGGGCGGGCCTCGTTCTGCCTCAAGCCGGCCGGTGGGTGCCAAGAATGCCGCGCCGCTGCTATGGCAATATGGGCAATTGATTAGCATATGCCGTACGACGAAGATTAGCGATTGAACCACGAGGCATCCAACAGGCGGCATTCGGGGATCACAACCGGGCTGTGATCGCCCGGTGGTGTCTCAGTTGACCGGCCTGTCATTCATGAGTCCGCTGAAGCGATTGACCCGGCGGCGAAAACCGTTGCGCTGAACAACGGTTCGAAGCTCAGCTGCGACCGTCTCGTTGTTGCGCCAGGTATCGCATTCAGGGATCGGGCGCTTAGGGGCTATGACGAGGCTGCGATGGAGATCATGCGGCACGGCTGGAATGCAGGGCCGCAAATCAGGCTGTTGTGGAAAGCATGGAGGACGGCGGCCTATAGCAGCCGGCGCCGAGGGCGTTACCAAGTTCGTCCTCGGTTCCATCGGCCGAGGAGTTTCGCCGAAATGGCCGCAAGCGTTCCTAGACTTATTTTCCATCCCAGCGCTCATCCGACATTTAGCGAAACCGGAGCACATCAACCCGAGTGGTCACTCTTGAGCCTGTTCGTGCGATCCATCCTGCGGCCGGAACAATCCTCGTCGCTCGTGGTTTGGATGCACCAAACAAGGAGACCTCTGATGTCTGAATCGCGCGAATGGATGATCCAGTGGCTGAGAGATGCCCACGCCATGGAAGAGCAGGCGGAGACGATGCTGTCTGGACAGTTGAGCCGCATCGAGACCTATCCGGAGCTGAGGGAGCGCATCCGCCTTCATCTCGAAGAAACAAGGCAACAGGCTTCCCGGCTGAAGACCTGCCTCGACCGTATCGATGAAGGATCGTCCACCGTGAAGGACGCGGGCGGCAAGCTCATGGCGCTCGCCCAATCCATCAGCGGCGTGTTCGCCGGCGATGAGGTGATGAAGGGCTCCCTCGCCAGCTACACTTTCGAGCACATGGAAATCGCCTCCTATACAATCCTAATCGCGGCGGCCAACGCCGAGGGCGAGACCGAAATCGTGCAGGCCTGCGAGCAGAACCTCCGCGAAGAGGAGGCAATGGCGGAGTGGCTGAAAAGCCGTCTTGGCCAAACAACCCAGACGTTCCTGACGCGGGCGGCCGCCGACAGCGACAGCGCCAAGCGGTGATGGCCGGGTTGGTTAGCACGAGAAAGGCGACCCGCTCCCGACAGCCGGGACACTGTCGTCCAGGCTGCTCTTCCGTAGTTCTGGAGTTCCGGCGCCGAATTCTCGCCTAGTCGACCGCCGCGTGCTCCTCAAGCCGTCGCTGATACGCAATACCTACCGCAGCCGCGATGGCTAAACCCGCGGCACCAAGAAGCAGCTTGTCTCGCGTCTCCTGATCGCTCAGTGCGCCCTGGACAGCAGATGACGCTTGACCGGCCGCAGCGGCTGCCCCCTCGGCGGCCTCACTGCCGGCCTGCCGCAATTCGTCGACCAGATTCGGCGTCTTGGCGCCCAAATTCCGCACCTTCTCTTTTACGGCGCCAGCCGCTTCCTCCGCATGTTCCTTCACTGTTTCGGCCGTCTTGGCGCTCATTTCGCCGACCTTCTCTGCCAGCTCGACGGATTGCTCCTTCAAGCGCTCTCTGGCGAAAGCGAGAGGGTCGACCTGCCCGTCCAAGCCCGGCTGAATTGAAGGCGTACGCAACAGGCTGAATAGTCCTGCTCCGATCAACGCGGTCGCGATTGGCGGACGGTGAAGGAACCGCCACGCGAGACCAGCCCCAATTACCAATGCGGCGCCAGGATTCGTGGCAGCCTTTGCCTTGAGATCGTCGATGATCTCCAGCGCCGTCGACTGCGCGGTCGATCTTGCTTTCGCGACCAGCGCATCCTTGGCCTCGAGCGCCTCTTGCTTCAGTTCGTCGGTAAACTCGGACACCGTATTTGGCGAGCGCAGCGTCGACAAATCTTCCGCGAGCCTTGCGCGGGCTGCCTCAACGTCGTGTTCGAGTTGGCGGAGATTTGCCTCGCCCATCACGAGCCTCGCTTTCCGCTGGACTGGCCGGATTTGCCGGACCGGGAAGCACCCGGCCGTTGTGACTGATCCGAATTGGCCGATTTATCTGTCGACCGGCCCATGCTACCCGGGGCCGATTGGCCGCGCGATATGCCCGAGGTCGCGGACGGCGACTCAGCCGACCCGGCTTGCTGTTCGCCCGACAAGGTGCTGCCGAACTCGCCAGCCACTTCGCTCACGACATCCTTGAGGCCATCAGCATTAAGGCCGCGCTCCTCGGCAGCGGTCCTGAGCCTTTCGCGCGCCTTCACCGTCGACTCCTTCAACCGTTCGCCGACTTTCTCGGCGCTGTCCGTCAACTGCTCTCCAGCTGGGCCGAGTGTCCGCTTTTCAAAATCCGTGGGGCGGATGGCTGCAGCGACAGCTGCCCCTGTGGCGAGGCCGAGCAGCGCCAGCGTCAGTGGCTGCTCTTCGACTACGCGGTTCACCGTCTCTTGGAAAGTTGATTGGGCCCGTCGCGCGACCCGCTCCGATGTCTCAGTGACGTTGCGTCGCGCCTCGTCGACGTATTCCGACGCGAACGAAGTGTAAGCGCTGGCCGTGGCCGCGACCTTGCCGCCGAGGTCCGAGGCATGCTCCCGTGCATTGTCTGCCGTCTCCGAAGCGTCCTCCGTGCTTTTCGACCGGCGCCCCTGGCCGGCGGTGTTCGAGGACGTTGGGTGAACGCTTCGCTGGCCCTTACTTCCGCGGGTTTCATCAGCGTGATCAAAGCCGCCGCTGGCCCATGCCCCCCTGCGGCGCATCAACAGCGCGCAGCCGGCTGCAACGAGAAGAAGGCCTTCCGGATTGTTTTTGGCGGCTCCGATGAGCCATTCCGCCGTTCCGATGTTGGGCATATGCGCTTCGCGGCTCATGTTAGATGCTCCTTGGTTATCGATATATCCTGTTTGATCTGATGGATTGAGCGCGTGGGCGTCATCTCCTTTTGCGCATCCATGCGGCCCTTGTAGTAGGCGAGTGCTCCAGCTGCGGCCACGACGCCGGCAACGATCAGGCAGGACCAGTGCATTACGATCCCAAAGCTAGCTATCCAGAAGACGACGGCTTGCACTGTCAGCAATGCAGCGATCAGCCCAAGCACCCCGGCAGCGGACATCCAAATGCCGGCCCGAAGCTTGGCAAAAACGTTTTCAGACAGCTCCGCCCGGGCCAGCCGCAGCTCCTTTTGCACGAGGTCGGCAAGATCCGCCGCGGCGTCGGATAGTGCTCGTGGGAGCGTGGAATTCTTGAGCTGATCATGTGCCATTAAATTCGCTCGCTGCTTGCCGGTTGCGCCCGCGCACGGACTCATTGGAGCGTGACGACGCCGGCGGCGCGCTCTTCAGCGTCCGAAATGTCAAAAACCCCGCAAGGGCAGCAAGCCCAAAAACCAATCCGGGCTGGCGCCTAGTCAAATCGGAGGCGGCGCGGACCAGCTGATCGACCGACTGGTCCCGCAGATCGTCTGCGTAACCATCGATCCTGTTCGCAAACGTACGAACCACACCGGCGACTAAGGGCGCGCTTTCGTCGAGGTCCTCGGCTGCGCGTTTCGTCGAACTCGCGAGCTGGCCCATCACCTCGGCACTGCTGCCGACCTGACGGTCGAGCATTTCCTTCACCTGGTTGGTAACTGTTGACGCACTATCCGAGGCCGCCTCCTTGGCCGTATCAACTGCTTGTTGAGCCATGTCGGAGGCTTTCGAGAACGCGTCGCTCACGGTTGCCCCAATGTCCTTGTTTGCAATGTCCTCATCAGGTGTTTTGGTCGCGGATTCTCGTTCCTTGTTTTGTCTGTTCATGGTTTCCTCCATTGACAGGCAAAACTGCGGCAAAACCTTTTAGTTCCGTGGAGCTGCTCAAAGAAGCTACCCTTGCGCGCGGATACGTCTCAGCACAGTCCAAAGTGCTTCCACGAAAGTGGCTTCCCGGCTGTTTCATAGGAGCCAACCATCACCGGTCTCGCCTCGCGAAGCTATCGGCAGCGATCCCTGCGGCAGCCCGGACCAAGGAGCGGTATTTCGCCGTCCAGTCATGCCCCCGGCGGTAGGGTCTCAGTTTGGGTTTCGGCTGTGGTTGGAAGCGGACTGCTGAGACCGGACCTAGCGGCTTGCCCCGCCACCCGGGCTATCACGGGGTGGCGGGCCTCCGACTCCCCCCGTGGTGTGGACGCGCCGTGACGACTATCCCTAGGTAGTTGCCCGCCGTGCGTGTATCGACTGCACATTCGCCGCGGAGGTGCGTAGTCTGCGCCGTTGAACGGACACCGATAGGCCCGACAAGTACGCTGGATATTCGTGGAGCCGGCTTTCCGTGCCACCACGCGACGGCAGGGTGGATAAAAGTCGGCGTTCCTTTCAATTTGCCACTCAGAGGCCGACCTGCCGCAGTGGGTCTCGCGGTGAAGCGGTCTCCCGACTCGAACCCCCGATGGCGAGCGAACGTTTCCGATGATCACGTTTGTCCCACAGCGTGACCGGGCGTCCCAATCTCTTTCATAAGCACGCGCAATTCGGCCGGAGGAATAAGACAGAAAGTTCGAAGAGCTTCCAAGAACCAAGAACCCCTAGGCAAACCGAACGCGGCGGCGGACAATGAAGGTCACGGATATCTCGGCGGACATCCGCGTTGGCGCGGTCAATATCGTCGGCAGAAGAGCGTCCGAAAAGGGCTATCGGCGGCTCCGTCGGGGGAACGAAAAAGAAGGGAAGCAGAACGTGTGCGATTTTTGCACGCAACATCTCGTAACTATCGGATTTTATTACTATTCCGCCCCATCCAGCATGGGTGCAATAGCCAGGCTATGGTCTTGATTTTTCAGCATTTTTTCTTTAACATCAATTTGGTAGACGCAAGCGCGGCCACGCCACTTTACGCCAGAATACGACCCTTTTCGCCACGTTTCGATCTTTCAGTGCACACGGAGCGCACACGAAAAAATGGCCACCTACACAAAACTCTCGTCCGGCTCCTGGCGTGTGCAAGTCCGTCGCAAAGGTCGCTACGCCAGCGAGACCTTTCTGAGGACGCACGACGCTGGGCAACCGAAACCGAGCGCCAAGTCGATCGCGGTGAGACGCCGACAAAGTCCCGTATAGCGCGCCTGAAAACCTTCGGCGAACTCCTCGACCTTCATATCGACGACATGTGCGATGTAGGCAAGTCCCCTCGCCGCTCCAAGGCCGCAGCCCTCGATATGCTCCGAAGACATCTGGGGAAGTGCAAAATAGTAGCCCTGGATCGCGAACGGCTCATTCGTTTTGGTCGGGACCGGGCCGACCAAGGCGCCGGACCGATGACTCTCGGTATCGACATCGGCTCTATAAAACTCATTCTGGCTCATGCCGCTGCAGTTCACGGCCTGCCCGTCAAGGTCGAACCAGTCGATCTCGCGCGTATCGCCCTCAAGAGACTTGGCCTCATTGGGAAAGGCCACCAGCGCGACAGACGGCCGACGCAGGATGAACTCGACAGGCTCATCGGTCACTTCGATGCAAACCCTCGTCAAATTGCTCCGCTTAGCCAGATCATACGTTTCGCCGTCGCAACCGCGATGCGCCAGGAGGAGATCTGCAAGGTGCGTTGGTCCGACCTGGAATCTCGCACGCGGATGCTTCTTATCCGTGATCGGAAAGACCCTCGGAACAAGAACGCCAACAATCAGCGCATACCGCTATTCGCGGCAACTGGATACGATGCTTGGGCCATTGTCGAGGAGCAGCGGGCAAAGCGTAGCAACGACGATGATCGAATTTTCCCATTCAATCATAGGTCAGTCGGCACCGCCTTCCGTCGGGGATGCACTGACCTGAGCATCCACGACCTACATTTTCATGATTTGCGGCACGAAGGAACGAGTCGGCTTTTCGAGGCCGGATTCACGATCGAACAAGTTGCGCTGGTAACTGGGCACAAGGACTGGAAAATGTTGAAGCGCTACACCCATCTGAAGCCGGAGGCTCTCCACGCGCTGTTGGCAGCGCGCGCCGCATAGATGTGAGTGTCAAAAGGTTCTTCACGATAGAACAAGTCGCTTTGGTCACGGGGCACAAGGATTGGAAGATGTTGCGTCGATATTCGCATATCAAGCGGAAACCCTGCACACGATCCGAGTTGCGAGGGCAGCCTAGTGAGAGGCGAGATCGAATACGGCCTCCGGATCGCTGGGCATTATAAGATCCAGCAATGGTCTTAGGACTGCCAGCGTCACCAACCCGCATCAGCGTGGCGGAGTTGTCGGCGATGAGCTTGCGTTGATCTGTGAGGTTGGCTAGCTGTGAGCGGCTATCGTCCTACCCTATTCGGTCGGGCTCACGGCGAACAGAAACTGGCCGGCCGAGAAGCTCTGCATCGTTAGAAGCGCTGGTTTGCATCTCACTCGCCCGCACAGTCGGCCTTGATCGGATATTATGTTAGTCGTGCCCGGGTCGTGCGCGGCGTCGCCAGGAGCAGACTAGTTTCGCTGCCCGTTATGCCGGCTATGAGCCGGATGCGCCGCAGCACCGCATCGAAATCGGTCAGTGATGCGGTCCCAAGCTCGACCACCAGGTCCCAGCGGCCATTGGTGGTGTGGATGGTCGAGACTTCAGGGAAGCCGCCCAGCGCCCGGACCACGCGGTCAGCGGCGTGGCCCTCAATCTCAATCAGCATGATACCTCGGATGCGCTGATCAACGGCGTCGGCGCGCAGCACCACCGTGTAGCCGATGATGTCGCCGGATCGCTCCAGCCGCTCCATCCGTGCCCTGACTGTGGCGCGCGAGACGCCGAGGTCGACGGCGAGGTCAGACACGCTGCGCCGCGCATCATGCCGAAGCAAGGTCACGAGCCGTTCGTCCAGCGCATCCATCGGGATTACCATTTTGGTCAATTTCGCTGCTATTACGATAAACAATGCTTTTCGAATTGCCAATTCTGCCTGTTCATATCGCCGGCTCGCCATGATCTCCTCGCGGGTCATTCGAACTTGGTCAGCGGGAAAACAAGACAATGCGTTGCAGAATCGTCGGGGCGCCAGTGCAGGATGGCGCTGGCAGGATGGGATGTGAGATGGGGCCAAGTGCGCTCAGGACGGCCGGACTTGCTGAAGTGCTGTCCGGCCTCGGCCACGCTGTCGAGGATATGGGGGCCGTCCAGGCAACTCCGGCGAGGCGCGTCGTGCATGGCAATTTGGCACTGAAGGCCTTGCCCGAGATATCAGCCTGGACATCCGCGATTGCTCACGCCGCCTATGCCGCGAGCGAGGACGCCATGCCTATCTTTCTCGGCGGCGACCATTCGATATCCGCCGGGACCGTATCGGGCATAGCCCGCCGCGCTGCCGAAGCCGGACGCCCGCTGTTCGTGCTGTGGCTCGACGCGCATCCGGACTTCCACACGCTCGACACCACCGCCAGCGGCAATCTGCACGGCGTTCCGCTCGCTTACGCCAGCGGCCAGCCAGGTTTTAGCGGCTATTTTCCGGATCTGCCGGCTGCGGTCGATCCCAAGCGCATCTGCACCATGGGCCTGCGCAGTGTCGACCCGGCCGAGCGCCACGCGCTCAACCAGGCGGGCGTGACCGTGCACGACATGCGCGCCATCGACGAGCATGGCATCGCGCCGCTGCTGCGCGCCTTTCTGGCGCGGGTATCTGCAGAGGACGGGCTGCTGCATGTCAGCCTCGACGTTGACTTCCTCGACCCGTCCATTGCGCCGGCTGTCGGCACCACGGTTCCCGGCGGCGCGACGTTCCGCGAGGCGCATCTGGTGATGGAGATGCTGTCCGACAGCGGCCTCGTCTCCAGCCTCGACCTGGTCGAGTTGAATCCCTTTCTGGACGAGCGCGGCCGAACCGCGACGCTGATGGTCGACCTGACGGCGAGCCTGATGGGCCGCCGCATCATGGACCGCCCCACCCGCAGCCATTCCGGGAGCTTTTGATCATGGCCACGGCAAAGTTGAACATCGTCCCCTTCGTCAGCGTCGACCGGATGATGAAGCTGGTGAACGCCATCGGCGTCGAGCGCTTCCTGACCGAGCTCGCCGGCTACATCGAGCAAGACTTCCGTCGCTGGGAACTTTTCGACAAAACGCCTCGCATCGCATCGCACAGCCATGACGGGGTCATCGAACTGATGCCTACAAGCGATGGGCGGCTCTATGGCTTCAAATATGTCAACGGCCATCCCAAGAACATGCGCCAGGGTTTGCAGACGGTGACTGCCTTCGGCGTGCTCGCCGATGTCGGTAGCGGCTACCCGATGCTGCTCACCGAGATGACCATACTGACGGCGCTGCGTACCGCCGCCACATCCGCTGTCGCGGCCAAGTATCTGGCGCCGGGCGGCGCGCGCACCATGGCCATCATCGGCAATGGGGCCCAATCGGAATTCCAGGCGATCGCCTTCAAGGCGCTGACCGGCATCGACAGGCTCAGGCTCTACGACATCGATCGATCGGCCTCGCGGAAATGCGCGAAGAACCTGGCTGGCATGGGATTTGACATCACCATCTGCGCATCCGGGCAGGAAGCGGTTGAAGGTGCCGGGATCATCACGACCGTCACCGCCGACAAACAGTGCGCCACCATCCTCACCGACAACATGGTCGGCTCCGGCGTCCACATCAACGCCGTCGGCGGCGATTGCCCCGGCAAGACCGAACTGCACAAGGACATCCTGCTGCGCTCCGAGATTTTCGTCGAGTTCCCGCCGCAGACACGCATCGAGGGCGAGATCCAGCAGCTGGATCTCAACCATCCGGTGACCGAACTCTGGCAAGTAATCGCCGGCAAGATGCAAGGCCGGAGAGACGCCAAGCAGATCACGCTGTTCGATTCCGTCGGCTTCGCGATCGAGGATTTTTCGGCCCTGCGCTATGTGCGCGACCAGTTGCAAGCGACCGGTCTCTACGAGGAGCTCGATCTGCTGGCCGATCCCGACGAGCCACGCGACCTTTTCGGCATGCTGCTGAGGGCAGCCCTGAAGCCGGCCGCATAAAAGGCTCGCTTAAAACTGCAGAGACGGTATGGTTCCCATCAGAGGTCACCACGGGCGACCCTACGTTTCAGGTCGACAGCGTTCAGGAAGACCACGAGACCATCGGCATACTCCATGTCGAGGTCGACGGCTTGGTGGCCTTCGTACACACGCGCCGACCCCCCGTGCCCATCAGGTTCCACGACAAGAGGCACGGCCGGTTCCGTGCGTTGGCAGCTCGCGGCAATCCCTATCTGCGTGGTCGTCCCATGCAAAAAGCCCGTCGCTTCGGGGGAAAGCGACGGGCTTTTGTAGGGCGGTATTGTAACATAGCCGCTCCGTAATGATGACTGGCACCGGTGAACATTCGATTAAAAAGCCCGCCAACCTTTCGGCTGACGGGCATAGCTAGGACTGGCTAGGATCTACCCAGCACCGGCTTGGTATCTTGGCAGAGCAGTTGATTGCAAGATCAGGCTGGCACAATTTTGGATTGGACGGCTGAATCAAACGCCCGGCGACGGAAGCCCGAGAGTAGGCCCGCGCCCAAGCTCGGGGCAAAGGCGGGCCCGGCCAAGGGTCGCGCACCTTGACCAGCAGCGAGGGGTGCTGCCGCCAGAGAAACCAGTCGCTAAATATTAGATTCCGCTAATGTGATCAAAAATGCCCACACCCGACATAAGCATGGGTGGGCGGGTCTTGGAGTGGCTAGGAATCAACCCAGCACAGGTCAACGAGCGGCGGAGGGCTGGTTGCGCTCATCGTTCACCGGCATTTTACCTTACGCGACGTTTCCCGGGCGTTGACGGCATGGTAAGCCGACCACAAGGACGCGGTGCGGTTCGATCGGGAGATGGGGGCATCACTCGGTCGGGCCAGGCTCAGGCAGGGCTCCGCGTCCGCACCATTTCAAAATTCGGGCATAGGTCAACGAGCGGCGGAGGGGTTGGTTGCGATCACCTATTGCGCCCGAAATTTTCGTGGACCGCGTAGCCTTGACGCACCGCCTCCGTTGGCAGTTTCTCCATAACCTTCCGCTTGGATTCGTCGATCGCAATCTCCCGGCGAATTGCCAGCGCACGACGGATTATGGCGGGTCCGCCCTCCTGCCCAATTGCGCTTGCACCTTCATTGCTGTGCGGTGCCGCGCCCGAACTGGTTCATGCAGAGTTTCCTGACCCATGCGCCAGCCGCGTTCCATCGTAACTTCTTGTCTTGTGCACCTGGTGCGCTTTGCTGTAGCGAGGCTGCTGACGCAGATCGGGCTACGGCACCTGAAGAGCAGATGAAAGGTCGGCCAAATGCCTGAAGATCTTATCGAGTCCGACGTGGAATTGCTGGAGATGACCGCTGACATCGTTTCCGCCTATGTCAGCAATAACCCGGTTCCAGTTGCGGAACTCGCCCGCGTAATTGCCGATACCTATGAGGCGATCAGCAAGCTGCAGGGCGCGCGCCCACCCAAAGCGGAAGAGAAGCCTACACCCGCTGTCCCGATCAAGAAATCGGTGACGCCCGATTTCATCATCTGTCTGGAAGACGGCAAGAAGTTTAAATCGCTCAAGCGGCACTTAGGCACCCACTACGATCTGACGCCAGATGCGTACCGAGCGAAATGGGGCCTGCCCTCCGATTACCCAATGGTTGCGCCGAACTATGCCGCGGTGCGATCCGCGATGGCGAAGGCGATCGGCCTGGGACGGAAGGCCGTAGAGCCTGAACCCGTAACGTTGCCGGCGCCGGCCAAGCGCCGCAAGATCGGCATCAAGACAACCTGACATCCGGGCTATTTTGCACAAAAGCCCGCATTCTGTTCAAATCTTCGCGCTGAAAATTCTCGGCCAGCGAATCCTCCTCGATCGGGACCGCGCTGTGAGCGTCGCTGACAACGCAGGGAACTGGCTCGGTCTTGATCATGCGCTTCTGCTTGACCAGCAGTTCCAGCGCGCGATAGCGGCGCCCGCCAGCCGGCACCTCAAACATGCCGGTCTCGTTACCCTCGCCATCCAGCACGGCCGGACGTTGAGGCTCTGGAGCAGGCCGCGCCGTGCGATCGACGCGGCGAGGTCCTCTATCGTTTCCCCGCGCTTGATGCGCCGGACATTGGACTGGCTCAGCATCAGCTTGTTGAAGGGGAGGTCACGTGAAGCGTTGAGGGTGATCGTCTGCTTGGGCGTAGCCATGGGATTATCTCCGCGACGGGGCGACCGAGACTCTCTCGACCTCCAACCCCGTCAAAAAAGACGGGCGCAGCCCTCTCACGAGGACTGCGCCGCACACCGAAGATCCAGAGGGGGACAGGGCCGCAGACACGACTTTGCGCATCTGCGGCTTTGCGGATTTCAAGGTGAGATCTCACTTGCCGTCCCGGCCATGCTGGGCGGCGTGGTAGAGATGCGTTCGGCTCGCGAAGGTTTCCGACCCGGCGGGCGGCCTCTGCCCAGACCGAAATCGGCAGGTCGGTGCCAAAGAGGATGTCGCGCTCGATGCCCATGCCGAAGGGCAGCCGGATCGAAGTCATCTCAAGGACACGAGAAACTGCCCTGCTCCGGATAGCCGAGATCGGCGAGACCGAACATGGTGTCGCCATCGGCATCCAGCGCGATTGCGAGTCAGGCTCCTTCGCCGAGTGGATTGAAGAACTTCACGACCGGTACGTGTTCGGCGTCGCGCCCGCGGCTGTAGCGAGCAGGCACGCGCAGTTCCTCGGTGAGAACGATCATGCCGCCCTCCTCTCGATCTCGGCCTCATCGACGTCGGCCCGGTCTGCCCTGGCTGCACCGTCAGGTTGCGGCAGGAAGGCGAGCAACCAGTCGGCCGCCTTGCTGGCCTGGGAGGCGGCACGCACGATGGCGCGGTTGTCTTCGCGCAGGACCTCGAGCCAGGAGGCCAGGTAATCGGCGTGGCGCACGGTCGGCACAATACCTAGCGAGGCGCAGCAGAAGGCCGCGTTCATTTCGG
This sequence comes from Mesorhizobium sp. M0047, assembly GCF_040323315.1. Classification (NCBI taxonomy): domain Bacteria; kingdom Pseudomonadati; phylum Pseudomonadota; class Alphaproteobacteria; order Hyphomicrobiales; family Phyllobacteriaceae; genus Mesorhizobium; species Mesorhizobium sp. M0047. The sequence continues at coordinate 40,841 of NZ_JAMYUW010000038.1, forward strand.
CGACCAGTTCCTCGAAAGCATATTGCTTTGTGCCGAAGGCGCCGCCGAGGTCACGGCCGACGCGGGAGGGATGGCCGGTCGCATGCCCAAGCTCGTGCAGGGCGGTGCGGTGCCAGTCGATGGTCTGGAAATACGCCTGCGGAGGTGGCACCTGCACGTAGTCGCGCCGGCACATAATAGGCGCTATTGCCGCCGATGCGGAAATCGATCCCTGTCGCCTTGATCAGTGCGTCGACAGCCGGTTCGATCAGTCCGGGCTCTGGTGCGGGCGGAAACACCGCCAGATCGTCGGGCAGATTTTCGCATTGCGCAACGTTGAACACGGTGAAGCGCTTCAGGAACGGTATCGCCTGGGCTGCCTCGCCGGTCTCCCGCGCGCGATTCTTCTCGTCGTCAGGGATGAAGCGGTCAGCATAGACGACGGTGGTCCCGTGTTCGCCCTTGCGGACATGGCCGCCCAGCGATAGCGCCTGGCGGAAAGTCAGCCAGCCCTGGACGGGAAAGCCATGCTCGACGACCGCACCCCACAGGATTAGCACGTTGATCCCCGAATAGGCGCGGCCAGAGGCGGCATTGGCCGGCATGGCGAGGGATGCTTGCGTCGCCGCCGTGCCCCAGGGCTGCACCCAGGGAAAGTGCCCAGCTTCCAACTCGGCGATGATCTTGTTCGTAATATCGTCATAGAGGCTTGTCCGGTCGGCGCCGGCGCGAGCGTAATGTCTGGACATCGCGTTTCTCCGCGACGGGCCCCGGAGGCCTCTCCTCCAGCTCTCAACCCGTCACGGCAAACCGGTCCGTACTCTCACTCTAGAGGGCGTGGCCGGGGCCTTGAAGGGGAACGCTCCCGAACTTGGGGCAAAGGCGGTCCGCGCCAAATCAGCAAATGTCGCTGACCATCTAGTATCGTTGTACTACCGGACTGCGTGGCGGATGCGGTCGGTAAGCGTTTGTTCGACGTCGAAATATCCTTCCCAGGCTTCGGGCAACTGAGCCCGCGCGGCGGCGGCGAAAACATCGAAACCGTTGGCGCTTTCGCAGGTGGGCAACTCATCCCAGCTGACGGGCACCGCGCACGACGCCCCCGCGCGTGCCCGAGTCGACCAGGGGCAGATTGCAGTGGAGCCCTGGCCGTTGCGCAGGTAATCGAGAAACATTCGGCCCTTGCGCTTCATCTTGCTCATGTTGGCGACGAAGCGCGACGGATCTGTGCGGGCCAGCAGTTCGGCGAAGTCTTGGCAGAAGCTCTTGACCTCGTCCCAGTCTGCCTTCGGCAGGAGCGGGACGACCACATGAACGCCCTTGCCGCCGGACAGCAACGGCCACGACTGCAGTCCAAGCGCTTCCAGAATGCCTCGAATGTCGAGGGCTGCCTGCTTGACGGCAGCAAAGCCCAAGGCCTCGTCGGGGTCGATGTCGAAGATCATGCGGTGCGGCAGATCCGGCTGCTGGCGACGGCTTCCCCAGATGTGGAATTCGAGCACGTTCATCTGGACACCTGCGATCAACCCAGCCAGGTCATCGACCCACAAGATGCGGCTTTCCTTACCGGACATCTTCTCCAGCTGGCCGTCATGGATGGCCTTGGGCATGCCTGGCAGTCTGTGCTTCTGAAAGAAGGTCTGCTGCAGGTCGCCGTCGGTATCGCGCACCAGCGACAGCGGCCGATCCTGGATGTGCGGCAGCATCTTCTCGGCGACCACGGCGTAGTAGGCGGCGAGCGTTGCCTTGGTCACCTTGGTGCCTGGATACATGACCTTGTCTGGATGCGTCAGCTTGACGCCGACAGCAGCGGCGATCTCCTTGCCGATTCCCGGATCGAGGGCCGGCGTTTTCGGCATTTCCATCACCACCTGGTCGGCCCGCTTGTCTTCGCGCATGCCCTCAAAGCTTGGATGCCGCAAGCTGCCGTCCGGTGTCACTTCGGCATAGGTAACCTCTGCAACAAGCTCGGGCTTCACCCATTTGGCACGTCGGGCAATGTCTCTCGGAACGGAGGCGAAAGCCGGTTTCTCAACACGGCGTTTCTCGAGCTTCGCGAGGATGTCCTTGCGCATCGCCTCGGTGAACCCCGTGCCGACGCGGCCGCGATAAATGAGCTGGCCATTGTCGTAAGTGCCGAGGATCAACGATGCCATGCCACGCCCCGTGTCACTTGGGCGATAGCCGCCGACAACGAATTCCTGTCGCTTCGTGCACTTGATCTTGAGCCAACTCCAGGTGCGTTCGCCGACGTAGGGGCTGTCGGCGCGCTTGGCGATGACGCCTTCGTGACCGCCCTGGCACATGGCGTCAAACACCCTTCTGCCTTGGTCGACGATGTGGCTGGAGAATTGCAGGCTGTCGTCAGGGCGGCGCGCGCCCAGCAGGGACTCAAGTCGCGCCTTGCGTTCGAGGAGCGGCTGGTTCGACAGATCTTCGCCATCCAATTCAAGCAGATCGAAGGCGTAGAACTTGAGGAGCATACCCGCGGCAATGCCGGTTTTCAGCATGGAGAAGTTCGTACGGCCCTGGCTGTCGATGGCAACGATCTCACCATCGATCAGAACCGCGCCTTTGGTCAGATTCTGAAGCGGCGGCAAGATGACCTTGAACTGTCGGGTCCAGTCGTGGCCATTGCGGGTATAGACGACGACATTCGAGCCGGAGATGGCGACTTGGGCACGATAGCCGTCGAACTTCATCTCGAAGAGCCAATCCTCGCCCACCGGTATGTGATCTGTCAGCGTGCATAGCTGGAAGGGACGAAACTTCGGGAGCCGATATGGAGGGACAGATTCTGAGTCTCTGCGCCGTGTGCGGCTTTTGCTGAGGGTGCCGTCTACAGCCGACATGCGGAACTCGGATACATAGTCCGATTCAATACCCTGCCCGGGATTCGGTTCCATGCCCAAGCATCCCGCGCCGGCGACTGTCGGCGCTCAAAGGAAGAACGGCGTATAAGCCGCAGTCCTGCGCGCGGCCGCAACAGCGGACCATTGTCGCGCGCAGGACGGAGGAAATTCGCCCCCGCCGCGGGCGGTGAACGGGACAGCCGTAGGAGCGTCAGCATAGCGCCGGCCGCAGGACGGGACGCGGGACCGACTGTCCCCGTCCGCGGTGGTCCGCATATTTTAGTCGACGCCGACCGCGGAGATGGCGCGGGATTTCCGGCCCTCGACAGTCCGGCCGCTGACCGAGATCGGATTGTCCCAAACCAGAGCCGAGTTGGCCTGGACGAAATCGATGAGGTCGTGGATCCCTTCACCCCTCAATTGCGTGGCAGCTTGTGAATTTCCAACCTGACAGGCCCGCCTCTGTCACAACTCGTGCAGAAGAGCGCTCGCTCGACCGAACTGAACAGAGCGCCTTTTCCACAGCGCTCAATGAGGCCGGCTGGCTCCACCGTTGCATGGTGCGAACACGATCTGCACCAAGCCCGCAATACATGCCATTCGCGAAGATCGCCGAGCGCCACATCCAGGCCCGCGTGAACGCTGCCATCGACTATGGCCTGCGGTGGGATCTTGACCTCGCCTGGTGTCAGGATTTTCTCCATCACATGTCGGCTGTTGTAGTGGATCAGCAGCATGCCCGGGCGGCGCCGGATGGCGGCCTGCCAGGCTGCCTGGCTCACCGTTGAATCGGGGGAGCGAAATGGTTTCTGCCAAAGCCTGCTCCTCGCGCTCCCAGACCTCGATCCGAAAATTGTCTTCCGCGGTTGTTTCCATAGCGTCGCCGGCCAGCGCGATTGACGCCGGGCCCGTCCCCTTGCTGCTCCAGATCACGCTGAAATAAGGAACATATTCCTCCCTCGTCAAGGGGACGCTTGATTCTTTGTTCTCATTTTGTTCGCATCGGCAGGATTAGGTTATAGGAGGCGAACCATGGAACTTCGCTTGAACATTGACGACGCAACACCCCAAGAGCTCGCACGTGGAATCGCGGCAGCCGAAGCAGTATTTGAACGCGCCGGCATTATGGCTTTGCAAGGCGCGGAAGGACTGTTCGCGTTGGAAGGCTGGGATTTCAAAGGCTTTCCTGAAGACGACAAGCCTACCGAGGACGAAGATCAGACCGCCACAGTCTGGATGGAGGCCGACAAGGCCGCGGTGACCGCATGTTGTGCTGGATGGCCGGAAGTTCCACACCATCAGGTCATGGAACTGATCAACGTTCCTCGGACGAAGCTGCAAGCCGAAGCGGTTCCAGATAGCTGGCCAGAACGGAAGCAGCTCTATCCTGACGTCGTCAAGCGGCTGGAGATCACGAGCGGCCCGGACCGCCAGATCGATTTCGATATTGCGTTCGTTCTCGGTTGGGTTCCCGAGCGGCCGACCCTGGACCGGGTTGAGCCGCTTTCGGAGCTGGAGACCGTATCCCCCTCTTCACCAGCGACCTTGCCCAGGTCGAAGAGATGCTCGCAAAGCGCTCAAGGACTGGACAATCGAGATCGACCGGGACCCCTGTGATGCCCCCCGACCCGGCGGCCAGCGATGACGATGATGAATTGCGCATGGCGGCATGGCGTGATTTCGACGGCACCTTGCATATGGAGAAGCCGCCGGCAAATCCCGCAATCGCGCTGACGCTGGCAATGATGCGCGGCCAATCAATGCATTTCGAATAGTGGTCAAACGCAGTCGGGGCTCACCGACGCCATCGGTGATCGACCGCGACTGGCCGCACCAGATTGCGCTGCCGGATGATCTCTGCACCGACCGGAACTTCACCATGATCGCGAAGTTCTGCCAGGAACGAGGGCTTAAGCACCAGACGCGCTATGTACAGGCGATATGGCCGAACCGCAAATATGAAACCTATCGGCTCCATTGCTTCAGCGATGCCGCATCGGCAGAGGCGTTCCTTGATCACTTCGAGGGGCTGATGTTCGATCCGAGGCGGGATCGGGAGAATGGAAAAGTGCGAGGCGTCTGGCGCCGCACGGGCGAATACACGCCGGTGCTCGATCTCGGTGGCTTGCCGAGCGCGAGGCCGACCTGCTGCCGGTCGGATACTTCCACGTCGTATTCACGCTCCCCGCCGAGGTCGCCGACATCGCATTCCAGAACAAGGCGGCGGTCTACGACGTGCTGTTCAAGGCGGCATCGGAGACGATGCTGACGATCGCCGCCGATCCGAAGCCCCGTCAGCCTACCGCGTCGTGGATGGCATCAAACAACATGCGTGCCGAAAATGGTTGGAGTTGCTGGCCGACGCCTTCGTCAAATTGACCGACCAGGAACAGCTGTCGCGCGAGACGGTGCGTCGGCGTTGGCCGAGAACGATCTCAAGCCCTGGCGCAAGGACATGTGGTGCATTCCCAAGGTCGACGCCGAGTATGTCGCGCGCATGGAGGATGTGCTCGACCTCTACGCCGAGGCGCCGGATCCACAGCGGCCGGTCCTGTGCTTCGACGAAAGCCCGACCCAGCTCATCGGCGAAGTGCGGCAGCCGATCCCGGCCGCGCCGGGAAGGCTGGAGCGGCATGACTTCGAATACAAACGCAATGGCACTGCCAACCTGTTCGTCTTCCTCGATGCCCACCGATCCTGGCGCAAGGTGAAAGTCACCGAGCGGCGCGCCGCTCACGACTTTGCCCACTGCATGCGCGACCTTGCCGATATCTATTATCCGCAAGCCGAGTGCATCCGCGTCGTCCTCGACAATCTGTCGACCCACACGCCCGCCGCACTCTACCAGCTGGAATTCCATTACACGCCAAAGCACGCCAGCTGGCTCAACATGGTCGAGATCGAGATCGGCGTCCGGCGCAGTCAGTGCCTCGACCGCCGCATCGAAAGTCGTGACAGCCCCATTGCCGAGGTCGCCGCGTGGGAAAACCAGCGAAATAACAGCGGCGCCCGCATCAATTGGATGTTCTCAACCGAACAGGCCCGCCCCAAAATGGCTAAAGCCTATCCGGCAAAGAGTCATAATCCTGCAGAGCCACTAGAACCGAAACACGATCCCGGCCCGCCTGCGGTAGCACCTGACGCGCCGGCGGCCATGTCGCCAGTAACTACGGCAGACCCTTCTCCAGCCCCGCCGGCGGTGGTGGCGGCGATAGTGGCCGTAATCTGGGTCGTAATAAGGGTCGTCGTAGCGCCGATGGTAGACCGGCTCCACTTCCGCCTGAGTACCTTCGTCATCGAAGGTCGGTGAGTCTGGCGCGTCGAGTTCATCGAGAATGCCGCTTTTGGCCCCTGGAACACCTGCCACTGCGTCGATAGGCCGAACCGCGCTTGCAAAGGCCGCTGCCCCTGCAATGCCAAACATTGCTGTCAAGAAGGATCGCCGATCCATAGAAAGCCTCCAGTGTTACACAACTCTAATGGTACCAACTCTTAAGGCGCGCGGCCGGAAAAGGCAGGCCTTGCACCCGTTACAAATTGAGGATTCGCCAACCGCAGTGCGGCCCGTGAACCCTGTCAGCACAGGAAGGGACGTAGCTGCGCCGATCTGCAAATATGTCAGCCAAGCGCGAATCCTATCACCAGAAAGGTGACGGCGGTCGCGAACAGCGGTGCGAGCAACCAGCGAGCCTGGCTAACACTTCTATCCATCTGTTTTCTCCGAACTTTCCGGAGAAACAATAACGTTGGAAGCAAGCTGTTCCACGCTACATCATGGGTAAGACCATTGCGTTTTGGGCTCAGACTTAAGTCCTACCCCCCCGCCCGACCGAAGCCTCAACCCGGAACGTTTGACGTTGCCCCAAGTTCGGTTTGGAGGTCGGCTTGGACGATGTCGTGGTGCGCCGGCCGCAAGAGGAGAAAATCATGAGAATGCATCTTGCGGGCGCCGCTGCGGCGTTGTTGCTCTTCGCTGGTGTCGGCGCGGTCGCTGCTCAGGACGTGATCATTACGCCCGAACAGGATACAGTCATCCATGAGTATGTGAAAAAGCAGCCGTTGGCATCGTTGAAGGTTCCCGGCGTGGAACTCAATATCGGCACAGCGCTGCCCGACACAGTCGAGTTGCATGAAGTGCCCAACGTCAAATACCGCTATGTCGTGATCGACAATCGGACGGTTCTCGTGGATCCAGGCACTCGCAAGATCATCAAGGTTTACGACTGACTAACCTTTCGCTGAACCCCCGCCGCCCATGTGGCTCGACGGCCCGCTCCGGTATTTGCTGTCGCGCCGCTTCGACCATGCCCTCGAGGCCGGCCTCGAGGGCAGGTGATAGATTGCCTTTGCATCACCCGGCAGAGGTTCGCTGAACTGGATGCTCCCGCCCGGCTCGATCATGCTGACCAAGATCTCGCGCCGCTCCTCCAGCGCCATGTCGCGCAGATCGTGTCCATTGAGGTGCACCAGGTCGAACGCGACGAAAGAGAGGTCATGCTGCCGGCGGGTGATCCCCTTGCGCAACTCGCCGAAATCGGACAGGCCGGCTTCGTTAAACACGATGATCTCGCCGTCGACGATGGCGCTTTCCGCGCCGAGGCTCTTTGTTTACCGGTCGCGATACTTCGCCGCCCAGTCGTGGCCGTTGCGCGTGTAAATCCTGGTGCCGTCTTTATCGATGATAAGCTGTGACCGGTACCCGTCGAACTTGACCTCGTGAATCCAGCTATCGCCCTCCGGAGGCTTCTCCACCAAGGTCGGCATCAAAAGCGCGACGAACTTCAAACGCATGGACAGGAATCACAAAACCGCGATTTAAGCCACAAGATCGGCAATCGGTTCCGGAACATTTTAGCTTCAATGCATGTTTCATTGGTTATGAAGATCCAGACCGACGAATGCCGGGCAGCGTTGACGCTCATCCGGCGTACAATCGAGGAGCACTGCCCGCCCGGCGTGCTGCCGAGCGAAGAGGTGGTCAACGGGCTCTATGGGCCGGAGCTGATCCATGAGGCGGAAGCGATTGCTGCGGCCATAGTCGCAACTATCGATCAGATGCAATTGCGCGTGATGATGAAATCGCCTTCCCCCAGTATCAAACCGTAAGCCGCCACAGGGAAGCCTGCCGATGCGCGTTTCCGCTGACCGCCGAAGCGTCCCGCGCGTCCTGGCGCCCGCTTATGGCCAGCGTGAACGCAGGTTCCTTCTAGGGAACAGAGCCCAAAGCCGCACGTTCTGTTATTTGATCCAAAGGGGAGTACAAAAATGGTACGCCAAATCGCAACAACTATAGCGCTGCTCATTCAATTTCCAGCTTCCGCATTTGCAGACACTACCCAATATTGGGCCGCAAAGGATGCCGTTTCGAAGCAGTGCGAGGTGGTGACAAAGAAGCCAGACGGAACCCTGGTCATAGAGCTTACGAAGGCCACATATAAGACCGAGGCGGAAGCGAACGATGCCTTGAAGAAGCTTCCAGATTGCAAGAAGTGACTGCCTGTGTCGTTTGCTCGAAGCGCGTCAACAATCGCCCTGCCTTGCCCTCAGTGCCATACACTGATGCGCCATACGGCGGGAAAGACCTTCCTGCTTGTCCAGCCAAGGCCCGAAATGACCGCGCGGCAATGATGCCTTGGCCTCCAGCAGCTGGTGCCCGATCGCCAGCTTGCGATCTTCGGAGCGCCGAGCACCAGTTGATCGACCCTTTGCGGCCTCGCTCGCTCGGATGCGATTGTCGACGTGTGGGGCGCCCCCTGTCGCTGCCGCGCCATCATGTAAATCATGCCCGCGAGCGCATGGCCCTGGTGAACGATCCCGCGGAGCTCGTGGGCAAGCGCCATCATTGGCCCGAGCGGGATCAAATCGAACATCTCGAGCAGCGCCGTGGTGTGTTGCTCGACCAGGTCGGGACAGGCGCGCAGCAGGTCAGAGATCGCCGTCAGGGAGGTTTCGTCTATCAGGGCGTTGTTGCCCTGCCCTTCAGCAAGGATGCACATGACGAGGCGAGCATGTTCGACGCCGTGGCGATCGATGATCCGCCGGATCGTGGCGACGGCTCGGGTCTCTCCCGGAGGCGGGTAGGCCGATTTGCTGACGATCCTGACGTCAAATTCCTGGCAAAGCGCTTTCACGCGAGGATCGACGACCATGCCGGAGAGGATATCGCGAGGAAGAGGGTCTGTCCGTGCCAGCATGCCGCGCCGCGCTTGGAACACGATATTGCATAAGTGGAGACTTATGCGCAAGGCTAACCGGTGATCAAACCAACTTTGGATTTGGCGCACTCTTTCAGTAGACCAAGACCGAGATCCTTCACCACACTGAGGGGCAACCCGGCCAATTCGGCGGCAGAAAACGACTGCTTTATCTGGTTCCAGACGCCTTTGTTTTGCAAAGCCGCAAGGAAGTCGCGACCTTCCCAAGATAAGTCTTTCATGAAAACAAGCGCATAGGGCGCGTTGATCCGTCTGGACGGCGGCCCTTCGATGAAGCCCGCGCGGAAAGCATCTCGATATGACGGCCAACCACCACTTCGTCATGGCCTTCCAGTGGCAGCGGTTTTGGTGTCAAGTCGGTTCGATACTGCACTGCGAGCAAGATTTCCCGGATCAATTCCATGTCGCGTTTCACGCCAGCCCTCCCCAATGGGTCAAGCGCGACAATAATCTGAAAACCGGATGAAATCATAGCGGCTACCACGGCAGCGCCAGCACGATGCTAGAGGACAGGAGGGAGGCGAGCCTGGCGATCATGCTGAAAGCCCCGGCAGCGAGGAGCTGGCCACGGGCGCCGTCAGCGTGATCTTGCGGTAGTACAAGGCGTTCTTCGACGTGGCAGCGAAGCCGCCGAGGATCGCCCGCTGCATGGTGAGCATCACATTGGCCGTGGTGTCGATGAGCCGGCACCATCAATCGACCTGGCAATGAAACTGTCCGTATAGGTAACGGCGACTTATGCAGTCTAGGTTCGTATTCCAGATCGGTGTCGTCGACGCCTCGGCAGTCGAGTGTGGGGCCACCGTCATACAGCGCCCCCGACAGGCTGCTGGCCGTCCCAGCCACCTTCCGAGGCAGGAACCAAAGCGTACGAGCAATGCTTACCCAGCGAAGGGCATCTTAATTTTTCGGAGAATTGATAATGAGAGCCACCCTGATTATGAGCGCCTTGGCGCTTTGCTTGGCCGCGCCTGCGGTCGCTTCGGCGGATGATTCCATCGTCATCCAAAGCCACCGGCACCACCGTCATCATTATTGGAACAATGACAACGCAGTGATGATCAATCAGTACGGCCAGCGTCTGCATCGGCGTCATCATGGTCAGGTGACCTTCTACGACCAGGGGCGCCGGCATCACCGCTCGGGCGTGATGATCACCGGATCGGTCGATCGTCCCCTCCATCGCCACCGTCACGTAATCATCCAGCAGGACGACAACAGCGATAGCGACTATTGATCGGAGGCCGATGGCCCGGCTTTTTGATCTCAATGAAAGCCGGGCCACGCATCGCGCAGTAGCTACGGAACGAACCGGTTCGCCATGAGTTACCAAATCATGATGGATACCATGGAACCCCAAGGCCACGGCATGGCGGCTGATATTTTGACCTCGGAAGTCGCGAGTGCGAAGCAGCGCATCAACCGGACTGAGATCGCGATTAAACGAACAGAAGAAATGCTGGCCGCGAATATAGCGCTCCGCAGCAGGATGCGGTTTCTGGTCGAGGCCACAGACCGCTTGATGGATCCCCCCAGCAGCAATGAATGACTTCGCGTAGGTTGAAGCTGGCCGGCGTCTCATTCCTCCGGTCCGCCTGGAAATCGCCGCGGTGCCCACCGGCGACGCTGCATGGATTGTGGACCTCGCCCCCCGGTCATCTGCCGCCATGTCAAACTTTAACGCTGGCGGGCTCGCGACTGTGCTATGGATAATCCGCGGGCGGGCGTTTCTCGGGAGGAGACGCCTATGGAAGTTAGAGATCTTGTGGCCAAGATGTCTGCGGCTTTGCTGAAGCGGCGGGCTGCCACGCCAACCATTCCAATCAAGCCAATCGCCAACTCTTTGGCAAGTCGCTCCGTCGCACCCAACTGGCCGATGCGCCAGACGACACCGCACAAGCCGAGACCGCCGGTGCCGCCCTGCAGCAATATGTAGGACGACCCTCCAGGCGGCGGCGCTAGCCCGGATATCTCACACAGTTGAAGTGCATCGGGGCTCCGAATCAAGGAAAATGCTTCTGCGACAAAGACTTACCTTGAGCAGAGGTATTCCCCGATGCAAACAGAGTGTATACCGGAACGGTTTGATGTTGCACCTGTTGAAAGGCGTGCCGTCGTGGCCGGTTTTGACGGTGGAACGATCACCTCCGACGCCGGCGCGCTTCTGCTGGGGCTGACGGACCGGGCGATCGGGCTGGTCGGCCGCTTTGCCCGCTGGTTCGTGGATGCCCGCCGTCCGGCATTGATCGAGCATGAGGTGAAGACGCTTGTCGGCCAGCGCATCTTCGCGCTCGCGCTTGGCTATGAAGATTTTTGCGCGTTGCGCCGCATCGGCCTGGTGGACACACGGCTTGCCAGGGCAAGCTGCGCCACCATCCGTCTCAAGCTGTTCAAGATCGGCGCCCTGGTCAGCGTCTCGGTACGCCGCATCAAGCTGGCCATGAACTCCGCCTGTCCCTTCCAGCGCGAACCCAATTCTTAGCCGTGACTGACGTTTGGTAAACAAGTCGTTAATACACCTTTGCAGCGAAAGAGTCGCGCGTCAATCCGAGGCCGGGGGCGGTGCGCCTAAGTCGCGAAGCCCATCCAAAGAGGCGGCGCCGGTTTCTAAGGTGAAGGCGTACAGTTGGATCGATCGAAGTCCATGAGGATCCAAGATGAAGCCGCTAAAAAGACAGCCGGACCGCCCGCCTGAACTCGACGTTCCCGTTCCGTCCAAATAGGACGGCTCGGGTCTTGCGGTTGGCAGTTGCGGTGCGTGCCTGAAGTGGCCCACGGCACTCCGGTCGGCTCCGCTCGCAATAGCTGACGGTCGTCGAACCGAACCGGTCGACGATGCATGTTGAGGCATCCAATGGAAGAAAGAAATTTCTCACGGACGAAGAAGTCTCAGGGCGCTATCGCGGGGATTTCCGTCGGAACACTCCGCAATTGGCGCGCGACGATAATCGGGCCTTGAGGAGCTCGAGGCATGGGATCGAAAGAATATCGTGATCTGCCGTGCGCCAGACCGACACGCCGTGCGCGCATCCAATGAGGTGTGATCTGCCCGTTGAAGGCCGTCTAACCGCCCCCAAGTGAAAAGGGAAGCAGTCTGTCTCGCTATCTTAGTCGATTGTCCGGACCGCCGGTAACCGTTAGTTTCCAGCCACTCGTATAACACGATCTGAAAAGGTCTGACTGTGGAACTTCTCTGCCTCGCGCGACCATGCGGGCGAGCGGGTACCAGCGGAGCGCACTACCTCTCATCGCAGAAATCCTTAACCTACCGGTGAGATCCGGTGCCACTATATCTCTGGCAGGACGATGCTATGTCACGAGCCCTGATTGTTGTTGGCCTCATCATAGTGGCCGTAGGCTTACTGTGGCCGTGGTTGTCGCGGATCGGCCTTGGCAGGCTGCCTGGTGACATCGTCATCGAGCGTGAAAACTTCGCGTTTTATGCTCCGATCGCCACCGGGATAGTTATCAGCGTCGTGCTCTCGATTATTCTGTGGCTGATCAACCGGTAGCGGGATACTTGGGTCTACAGCCGCCCTCCACCTGGACCCTTCCTCGCAATGCTCGCATTCTGTCCCCGAGGAGCTGGGGGCGGTGGACAAATCTTGCTACGACAATCGGCCCGACCAGTGGCGAAAGCGCACTGGCGCAAAGTCGCGGCGTGCGCGCCAACTGGCCCGCGTGCCCAGCGGCTCGTGTTGGTGACCGTTGCCGCCACGTTACCCAATACGTCATGCAGCGCGCCGGTATGGCCCTTCCGAGCTGGACCGGCGCGAGGGCTGCGATTGGCGGCGTCGCTGCGGTCACCAACGGCGACACGCCGCAATGCCCATGCGTAGTGTCGCTTGCGCAGATTCCAGCCACGCTGTCCCCAGCGGCGATCGGAACCGTTGCGTTGGTAGGAAGGTTATTTACCTTGCCCCAGCGAAATCTCGGCAAGGCCTCTGTTGGAAGCAATGCGAACTTTACCGGATCCCGCAAGTCGATATGTTTTGACGCGCTTCCTGCTTAAGCTCGCCTTTCGTATGTCTCGCGTCGGCGCATTGGCTGTGGGAATTTGGCCGAACGCTGGTCAACTTGCTGTTTTTCGCCGCCTTATTGGACGTTGGTATTGCGGTAGTTCGGAAGACGCCATTTCACGCACCGACACTCACCTATTGGGATGAAGCGATCGCTACTCTTTTCCCGTCTCTTCTCGTCTTATGGAAGCTGGCATGATCACGAAAGAATTCCCGTCGACTTCACTTTTCTGATCGGGATGGAGAGTTGGCCGGTGACTACTGAAGCAAAGCCGTCTTCCAGCTCAAAATTGCGTCGACCCGTCTGCATCGGTTACGCCGGGCCACCCTGATAGAGCGGCTGGGGCCAGGGCTCATCACCGGAGCCGCCGACGACGATCCCAGCGGCATCGCCACCTATTCGCAAGCTGGCGCACAGTTCGGCATGAACATGCTTTGGAGCATGGTCTTCACCTATCCGCTGATGTGCGCCATTCAGATGATCAGCGCCCGGATCGGCCGCGTCACCGGACATGGGCTTGCCGCCAATATGGGCCGCGTCTTTCCGGCTTGGATCGTCATGATCCTGGTGACGCTTCTATTCATCGCCAACACGATCAATATCGGGGCCGATCTGGCGGCGATGGGTGCGGCTGCAAAACTGGTGCTTGGCTGGGGCCAGCACACTTTCACCGTTGGATTTGCCGTCGTCTCGCTGGTCGCACAGCTGTTCATTCCGTATCACCGGTATGTCCGCTACCTGAAATGGCTGACGCTAGTGTTGTTCGCCTATGTCGGTGTTATTTTTACCATTCATATTGATTGGGGCGATGTTGCCCTACGTACGTTTGTGCCCCAGCTCAGCTTGACCGGGGATATGATCACGATGGTGGTGGCGATCATCGGCACCACCATCAGCCCTTATCTCTTCTTCTGGCAGGCATCGGAGGAGGTGGAGGATGAAGAGGCGGACGCTGCTAAGCCACTCCTAAGAAAGCCCTCTCAAGCAACCTACGAGCTGGGTCGAATCCAGTGGGACACCTATGCCGGCATGGGTTTCTCCAACCTGATCGCCTTCTTCATCATCCTGACGACCGCCGTCACACTGCACGCCAGTGGCATGACCGACATCCAGACTGCCGCCGATGCCGCCGACGCGTTGCGGCCGGTAGCTGGCGAATTCGCATTCATGCTCTTCAGTCTTGGCATCATCGGCACCGGTCTTCTTGCCATCCCGGTTTTGGCGGGCTCGGCCGCTTACGCCGTCGGCGAATCCCGAGGCTGGAAGACCGGTCTCGAGAACAAGCCGTGGCAAGCAGTGGGTTTCTACACGGTGATCGGGTTGGCGACGGTACTCGGCATCGCTGTCGACTATTCGCCGATCGATCCGATCAAGGCCCTGTTCTGGACCGCTGTCATCAATGGCGTGATTTCCGTGCCCATCATGGCGGCGATGATGATCGTAGCTTCGCGCAGGCACGAGATGGGTCGGTTCGTGGCCACGATTGGCCAGCGTATTCTCGGATGGACCGTCACCGCGATCATGGCCGGCGCAACCGCCGCTATGTTCATTTTCAGATAGGAAGGAGTGGGGATGACCTTATTGTCGCGCGTGGTCCATCGAACGCCTCGGTTTAGGCGAAGCTTCGACAATTTTGCGAAGAAGCCCTCGACCGTGTTGAGCCACTAGCACGAGATCGGTGTGAAGTGGAAGATGAAGCGTCCTCGCCGGCCGGCACTTCGGCGTCGATCGCATTGAGCAGGCGCATCAACATTGAGCCGACGACGTCACGCAGTTGGTCCACAAACCGCGGATCGCTTGAGACGCTTGAACTGGCGCCAGCGGTTGGGCTGCAGCCCGTTCGCCTTCCACATGCAACGCACCGAACTCGGCTTGATGCCGGCCGTGGCCGCCATCATGTCGGCGGTCCAGTGCGTCGGGCAGCCGCTTCGGCGCGCCCTTGGACAGCAGGTGCGCCTCGTCGAGAAGAACTAGCTTGGGCTTCGCGAGATCGCCGGCGTCCGGCAACTTGCGGAAGGGTGCGGTCAGCAGCCAAAGCAGCAAGAGCTTTAGCGCTTCGAGTAGCTTGTCCGCATGCAAGAGCTTGTGGTTCCCTGCCCTGCGCGTCGAGCGCCGTGAAATCGGCGATATCGAACGGCGGCTCGCCGAATAGGCGATCGCCGGCCCTGCATTGCGGTTCGCACGGCATGTCGGTTTGGCGCACGGCAGATCACGATGTTCGTTCGAATGGCAGAGGCGGCTGTCAGGTAGGAGGCGAGCGCTCCGTACGCCGGCCTTAAGAGTTAACTTATGAAATCCATGCCCTATTGGTGCTATCTGAGCGGACGAGTTTGACACGCCGGGAATCTCGACCATTCAGACATCGAGCGCCCTTGGCCTAGATTAGAATGAATGCAGGCCACTCACAAAGAACGGGAACAACTTGCCGCACATTGAGTTGCATTCCTGCCTCGTTCCGAGGCGAGAACGGGAGAAAACACCATGGCAACTACGAATAAGGCCTCGACCAAAGGTTTGACCGAACTTTTCCACGGTACGCTGAAGGACATTTATTTTGCCGAAAAGAAGATTCTTGCGACTTTGCCGAAAATGGCCAAAGCGGTGCAAAGCCCAGATTTGAAGGCGGCGTTCGAAAAGCACCGCGGCGAAACGAAGGAACACGTTGCCCGCCTCGAAGAGGTGTTCGAAGTGATCGGCAAGAAGCCGCAGGGCAAGACCTGCGCGGCCATCGTCGGGATGACCGAGGAGGGCGCAGAAATCATGGAAGAGTACAAGGGCGCAGCTGCCTTGGATGCCGGGCTGCTGGCCGCAGCGCAGGCTGTCGAGCACTACGAAATCTCCCGCTACGGGACTTTGTTAACCTGGGCTTCCGAACTCGGGCTCGATGAAGCGGTATCGCTCCTCAAACTCACGCTGGGAGAAGAGAAGGCGACCGACGAGGCGCTGACCCAACTCGCTGAATCGACGGTCAACATGGCTGCCGAAGCCGCATAACGCGATTGTGAAGCGCCTCAGCCGCAACCATGAACCCCGAGCGCCTCCTTGGGGTGCGCCGTTCGGCCAGCCGCGACACCGCCATTTCAGTGAGGCAAGGTCAGCCGGAACTCGCAGATCAGCCCCGACTTCTCAAAATTGAGTACGACGCGATCTGACTTATTGAAATCAAACACGCGCTCCAGAAGCTGCGTGCCGAAGCCTTTGCGCCCACCAGGACCAACAGGCGGACCTCCAACTTCGCGCCATTCGAGCTCGAGCCGGCGATGCTGGCCCTTGCCGACAAGCTTCCAATGGATCGAAACGCTTCCCGTCGCATTCGACAGCGACCCGTATTTGATCGCGTTGGTCGTCAGCTCATGGAACGCCAAAGCTGCTGAAAGGGCAATGTTGGATGGGAGCCACACCGTCTCGCCGCCGATCTGAAAGCGTTCGACCGGCGCGTGCGGCGTGACCGATGCCAAAACAAGATCATTGAGATCTGCGCCGCTCCAGTTCCGCTGCGTTAGCAAGTCATGTGCCTTTGCCAGCGAGACGAGCCGGCTGGACAGCATCTTTCCTGCCTCCGATAGACTGGTGGCGTTGCGGATTGTCTGGCCCGCGATTGATTGGACGACAGCAAGCGTGTTCTTGACGCGGTGGTTGAGCTCATTGGCCAGCAATTTGCGTTGCTCTTCGCCGCGTTTGCGGTCGGTGATGTCGAGGCTGATTTGCACAGCTCCAACGATCGCGCCATCTGGATTGCGAATAGGCCGCGCGCTGGATAGCAGAAAACGCTCGACGCCAGACGGAAGCGTGTAGGCGAACTCTTCGTGGTCGACCAGTTCTCCACGCATTGCCCGGCTTAGCGGCCGGTCCTCTCGGCTGATGATATGGCCATCCTTGACCGCGATCGTGTCGATCACGTGCTGCGGTCTGCCAAAGGATTTTGCGCCGTCAGTCGGCAAACCCATGAGTTCCGCCGCGAAGCGGTTACGGATCACCTGGAGCGCTTTCGGGTCATAGGTGAACCAGACCCCCGCCGGTACCGTATCCAACACAGTTTCCAGCTCCGTTCGGCGTTCGGTGATGGCCCGCTCCGCCTCAACCAGCGCCTCGGCGATGGCGGCAAACTCCTTAACCGAGGTGTAAAGCGGCTCGACCTTGCGCTGCTGCCCGAGCGCCTCAGCGCGTGCGGCTAGATCGGCGGTGGCACCCGTGAATTGTCTGCCGACTGTGTATCCGAGCGCAATCGATACAAGGAGGGACAAGAGGCCTATGCCGCTAATCGCGGCGAGCGAGCGCCAGAGCGGGGCCTGCGCTACCGAAAGCGGCAGGTTGGCGGTATAAAACCAATCCGAGTAAGAGGACCTGTAAAAGCCGGCTAGCAGCTTGGTTCCTTCGAGATTGCGGGATGTAAAGCTGCCGGAGCGGCCAACGACTTTCTCCACATATTCCGGCAGTCCGGGTTTACCGCTCATCTCTTCGTGCAACTTGGAGCGTGCCACAAAATGTCCGTCACGATCTCCAACCGCGACCGTCCAGCCCTCGGGCACGGCTGGCATCATCACATTGCGGATGCGGGTCGTTGGGACAGAGATCGAAAGAATCAGGTCCTCGCCTTTGGGCGCTGGCACTCGGATGGCAATTTGAACGCGGTAGCTACTCGAACCCAGGGCGGCGAAGACATCACTGACGAAAAATCCGGAGGTCCTGATTCTTTCGCGATCGTGATCAGCTATGGGGTCGACCGGCGGCAGATTGCTGCCGTAGCCAATCCCGGTGTTCATCAGCTGAGTGTGACCGAGATCTCTCAGGACGACGACTCGGTCCGTTGCCCGGACCAGATTGAGCGCCTCTCGGTGAAAGGTTTGCAGATCACCGTTGGCAAGGGCGGCCGATTTCGACAAGCCATTGAGGATTGTCTGAAGATTGACGAGTTCACCTTCGACAACGAGCGAAACCTGCCTGGCCGTTTGCACGGCATCCTGTTCGAAACGGTATCTCTCATGCAGAGCGTATTGCACCAGCAAATAGGCCGCGAACAGCCAGACCGGGACGATCGCGGCTGCGATCGATCCGAGCAGGTGCAATCGAACGGACCGTCGTTGCAAGCCTCTACCTCATGCCCCTCAGGATCCGCCAACCATAATCGGCGAGCTCCGAACGGCAAGCTTTAGTTCAAGCGAATATGGCGCGGCAATTTGGGGCGGAGCGACGCCGACGAATCGCGCCGGCATCCGTGTTTTATCCGGTCTGGGCCATATCGGCTCAGCAATACGTTTGTCTGATGCATTCCTCAATGAGCCGCCGCGACCCCCTTGTCCTCCGGGTTCCGGCTGTGTGGCACAGCGAATGGAGAAGCTTGTCTCCGATTCCATCAGCTGGATAAGATTTAATTGTCGTAGAGATCGCGGAACCTTGGGCGCCACGGCCCTTCTTGCGGTCGTCGGCAACGGACGTCAGTTTCAGAAGGCCCGCGATCTGGCTGCATGGCTGGGCCTTGTCCCGCGGGAACACTCGACCGAAGGCAAGCAGAAACTCCTCGGCATCAGCAAGCGTGGGAACCGTCACGTCCGCAAGATCTTTGTTCATGGCGCGCGATCCTGCTTCCGACATAGGTGAAAACCGGGAACCTGTTAGCGGAGTTTGCCCGGACGTCTTCGACGTGCTTCGGGACAGCCCAGTGAAAACAAAGATTTTCGGGTTGCTCCAGAAGGTGCTTTCAGCCAGGCGATTGGAGATTGCCCGCCTGATGGTGGCAATGGACCGGGTCAGGCTCACCTACGCAAGGATGCTCATCGCTCTTACACCACAAGCCCTGCTGTCCAAGGATTTCCATCCCACCACGATCGCCAACCTGACTGAAGGCATGCGAGGCGCGATGGCGCTCGAGCTGGGCAGGCTGAGCCCTTGCGGCTCTAAGCGCCGTGGAACAGCGTGGCCAAGTGGGGAGCTTGTCGCAGCCAGCCGCTATTTTGAACGGCTGATGGATAATTCCAAGGTGGTGCGGTATCTGGCGCGCAATTTTCCTGGCCATTTTGAAGAGTTTCACAATCTGTCGGTGCTCTTCCTCAAATAGGTGGGGGAGCGGGCCGGCTCCACAGCCGCTCGGCGCACTACCGGATTTCCTTTTGACGCGCCAACACTACATGGCTTACTAATCTTTCCAGATCACGCGCTTTGATTTCGACCAGCCGCCGGAACCGGATGGTTTCCAATTCCTGCCCGACAGGATGGAACACCCGCGGCGGTCATGGAATCCGGTTCGTCGCATCGCCGCGCCATGCCGATGTACTGCTCGTCACCGGGCCCGTGACCAAGAATATGCGAGAGGCACTGAAGCGAACCTACGACGCAACTCCCAATCCCCAATGGGTGGTCGCCTCGCACTCGGACATTGTGCCAGCAACGGCGGCTGTTTCGCTGGCAGCTATGCCGTGATGCGCGGCGTGTCGGAGGCTCTGCCTGTCGACCTGCACATTCCGGGGTGCCCGCCAGCGCCAATCGAAATTCTGACAGGCCTGCTCGCCTTGCTTGAGGGCGTGAATTCAAAGCGTGGTCCATGAGGCTGAATATCGATGTGGAGGCTTATCCAGGCCGGCCTTGTCGCTGCATGTGTCATGTGTCCAAAGCATACCCTTGCGGAAGCGCCGGGCCGCTTGGTGGCATTGATCGAGGTGAAGGCGACATCCAAGATCGACAGCAGCGACTTTCGGCATATCAATTGGTTTGACGCGGCTCGGACTATTTTTGCTGGGTGGCTACAGCAACCATCCGATTTCTATCCGAAGCTATCCGAGGCTACGATCATCGTATTCAGCCTCTTCCCTTCATCGAAAAACGCGCCTCACTGTGTCCGTACAAGAGCGTGTTCGACAGTTGCGGTGCGTGCCTGAAGTAACGCCACGGCACTCCGGTCGGCTCCGCTCGCAACAACTGACGGTCGTCGAACCGAACCGGTCGACGATGCATGTTGAGGCATCTAATGTAAGAAAGAAAATTTCTCACGGACGAAGAAGTCTCAGGGCGCTATCGCGGGGTGTTTCCGTCGGAACACTCCGCAATTGGCGCGCGGTGAAAATCGGGCCGACCTACATCAAGATCGGCAAGGCAGTGCTATATCCCCTTGAGGAGCTCGATGCATGGGATCGAAAGAATATCGTGATCTGCCGTGCCTCGCGCGTATAGAAAGCGCTGCTTGCGGTACCGATGAGGACGGCAACTCACGTGATCGCCCACAGTCCTCCCGCAACGACCGCCGCATAGCGTGCGGCCTTGCCCATTGCGACAAGAGCAACGAATACCCAGAGATCCACGCGTGCCGCGCCTGCCGCAATGGTGAAGGCATCTCCAACAACCGGCATCCAGGCAAACAGCAGCGTCCATTCGCCAAAGCGTCGGAACGTCCCGCTTGCCTACTCATAGCGCTCAGGAGTTATAGCGAACCAGCGCCTGGTCCCACCGGCCACATATTGAATCGATGACTAAGCGCTACGACATGCAGCGAGCACATAGTGCACATAGTGGTCTCTAGTCGATCACTGACGTCTTCACCGGACAGCCGGCTACTCTTGACGGTGTGCTAGTCGTGAGGCTGAAGCCAACAGAGGCCGATGACTTGAGAGACCGGAAGGCGAAGGGAATCGCCTGAGCCGCCTGGTGACATGCACCAGCTATGCACCAGCCATGCCAACTCGACTGCCATCATTTTTTGGCGTCTGCTAGCGCGGCTCATCGGCAGGGGTTCATTCGAATCTGCGGCGTGTCTTTCGCTCTTCTGCGTCTTGCAACCTGGTTGGCTCATATTCGAACGACACGCGGTTCCGCCCACGTTGTTTCGCTTCAAAAAGGCACCGTCCGGCAATGCGGAGGACGTTCTGAGTATCTGCATTGCGAGAGATTTCTGCACCCCCGATGCTGACGGTCACCTCTACGACGTCCTGTTGCCCCCGGACCCAGGGAATCCCCTCGATATTCCGACGGATGTTCTCCGCAATCGTCATTCCCTGCTCTTTGCGCGCCTCTCGCAGCAAGATCCCGAACTCTTCCCCGCCAAGACGACCAATTGAGTCACCTGGGCGTGTCGCATAGACGAGGGCCTTTGCAATCTGCACCAAAGTCTCGTCACCCTTGAAGTGTCCATGTTTGTCGTTGATTGAGGAGAAATGATCCGGATCGATCAAGAGAACCGTGTCGCATTCTCCTTCATCGCGCCTCCTGTCCATCCTTGCCATGAATTCACCGCGGCTAAGGAGCCCCGTCATCGGGTCGTGGCTGGTTACGAAGGTGAGCCTCTCGTGCGCCTCTCTGAGGGCTGTGTGTGACTTCTCCAGCTTGTCGCAGGTATCCTGGATCGTTTCCGACTGGGCGAAAATGTAGGCACTGACCGGCATTCCGATCAGGATGGGAATGAAGGTACATTCCACCCAACTCAGCCAGTCGATCGGCATCTGCAACGCAAGCCTGGCCGTGAACGACAGACCGAAGGTCGCCACGACTGCAATTATCGTCACGATTACTGATTTGCCCAGAATACGATTGGTGCGCGGCATCATATCGTTTTTTTAAACACCGGCACTGAATATGACGTTACCAATTCGACTAAGATTATTCGGGCCCAAGCGCTGGTGCAAAAAGCGGCCCTCGACCTTGCCAGAGGGACGTCCATAAGTTGTGTGCGTCAAGTTCTGCAAAAATGGCGTGGCGGTAGCTGTGACGTCGGCGTGTTAGGCCGTTTGGCTGCTGTGGAAGCTTGGCGATTTTCACATATCGCGCGGTTTAGCGCACATGGCCGCGATACCTCCTGCAGTCCACATCCTCAAGGACGCAGGGCTATTCGAATTTGATATCTTGGGGTTATCCGCGCAAGCGTATTTGCACCTACATTAGCCACCACTTGACGAACCCAATGCCCGCACCAGACTTATGGAATGGCTGGAATGGCTCGGGAAATTCGACGCCGATGATGAAATGACGATCACCGTCGCCGTTCTGAAGATGCACGATGACTGGGATCGCAATTCGGCTATTGCGTCCATGTCATTTCTGATCAGCCCGGTGCTGGGCGGAGTCAGCCGAAAGTTCCACGGCCTTTCCCTTTCGGCGCCAAAGCAGACGAAGTCCGCAAACAAGGTGGAGCCCACAGGCGAGATGGCCGGGTACGCGATGAGGCCGCAATGTCACGGTAAATGCCGGCGCTGCTAGCAACATCACCATTAGCGCAGAGCCAAGGCCGAGCCAGAGCATAGCCACTTAAAAGTACGATGATTGTAGGAAAGCCGCCACCCTTCGAATGCTTATATCGCTGTCTGCCAGCCAAGGAGAGGAATGATGAAGAATCCCTATTGGGCCGATGAAACCCAAGACTTCATTCTTCGCGACGTTCTTGATTTGGCCGGTTACAGCGATCATGGCGTCGTAATCACAATGATTAATGCGGAAGGAACGCGACTTCGTCTCCACCTGGAGATCAGCACGGGCGAGCTGCTGTGCGAGCGAATCGCAAGCGCGCTTGAGGGCCGTTACGGGTAGTTCAAAGCCCAAGCGCGGTTCAGGGGTTGATCTGTTTCATTCGCACGCCTGATTGGCTGGAACCACGGCCTAAGGCCTGTTGAGATTCTGGAGGGTTCTGTGTAGTCGCGGGCGCGATTGGGCGGGCACGCACGGGTCGCGACTACATTGAAGCCTGATTGAACTGAACCGCGGGATGGCGGGCGGGGCTATGGGGATTTAGGGCTCGACAGTGTGTCCGAGGCGCCGGAGCGGGCTCGCCGATCGCTCTTAGGCGGTCGCCCGTCGTCGCGATGCAGGACCATCTGCGACGCGAGAGACGGCGCCATTGGGTCGTTGACGCTGAGGTGTAGCGTTGCTGGCGACAGCCAGGCTGCGACTTTGACTAGCGGCGCGCAAAGGCCCTTCGGCGACTGTAGCAGACGCCGGGATGGACGGTGCAAGCGTGTCGGTGCGCAGCGTGTCATGAGGTGTCTGGCCAGGTCGGGGCCTTGCGCGGGATCGGGCCGAGCGAGGCCATGGCGCCACCGCAGCCCGGACAGATGTCCAGGGAGTGCCCTGTGAGACAGCGGTAACGCTGGCGATAGTCGGCGGTCGGGTCCGGCGTCGGCGGCGTGGGCGCCGCCAGAAGAAGACGGCACTGGGCGAGCTTGGCGACGCGGTGGCCGTTGACGAGGAGGCCGTAATGGCGGATGCGATGGAATCCGTCTGGAAGAGCGTGCAGCAGGAAGCGCCGGATGAACTCGTCGGCGCTTAAGGTCATGAGCTTGTGTTTGGACTTGTCGTGGTGGCGATAGTCCTTCCAGCGGAAGCTGACCTTTCCCTGATCCAGGCTCACGAGGCGGCTGTTGGGGATGGCGACGCGATGGGTGTAGCGGCCCAGATAGGCGAGGACCTGTTCGGGACCGCCGAACGGGGGCTTGGCGTAGACGACCCATTCGATGCGCTTCAGTCCAGTCAGTTGGGCGCAGAAAGTGGCAGGGTCGGCCAGGCTGGCGAGATCGCTGAAGAAGCGAAGCTGGCCGGCGTCGAAGGCGTCCTGCAGGCGCCCCAGGAATAGCCGCCTGAACAGACGCGACAGAACCCGCACGGGCAGGAAAAATCCCGGCCGGCAGGCGATCCATCGCTGGTCCCCGGCCTTCGCCGTGGCAGGATCGAGCGACAGGCCGCCGCCCGGCACGACGCAGTGGACATGCGGATGATGGTGGAGATTTTGACCCCAAGTATGAAGCACGGCGACCATGCCGATCTCGGCGCCCAGATGCCTGGGATCGGCCGCCGCCACTCTCAAGGCTTCGGATGCGGCCTTGAACAGGATCGTATAGACCGCCGCCTTGTTCTGGAAGGCGATCTCAGCGATCTGGGCCGGGACGGTGAAGACCACGTGGAAGTATGGGACCGGCAGCAGCTCAGCCTGCCGCTCGGCCAGCCACTGGGCGCGGGCTAGGCCCTGGCACTTGGGGCAGTGACGGTTGCGGCAGGAGTTATAGGCTTGCCGCACGAGACCGCAGTCGGCGCAGTGTTCGGCGTGACCGCCCAGGGCCGCGGTCCGGCACGCCTCCACCGCGCCCATAACCCGGCGCTCGACACGCCCGAGATGGCCGGCATGGTTACGGCCGAATCGTCGGCGATGCGCCGCCGCCCGCATGGCTGATGGCGATGCTGGGCGGAACGACAATGCATGGTGAAAGGGCTTCGTGGTGCAACCTTTGGAGAAACGAGAAATGCGGATTGGAAGGCAAATGCTAATCGCTCTACGGGGGCTGGTTTTCGCGGCGATGGAATTTCGCTTCGGATTATTTAAGGCCACGGCTGGCGCTAACGAGATAATTTGATAAATGCTGGCATTTTGTCGTCCTGCTACGCAAATGTCAGCTTTTCGCTCTAACAATGTCCTTTGGCTGTAATGCCGATCAAGCACCGAAGTTGGCGCGATGGCGGCGGAGAAGACCACGCTCGGCGCTGGCGATGGTCGCCTCGAAATCTTTGGCTTGCCGGCGACAACGTCCCAGCTAGGCGAAAGTTTGCTCGACGACCGGTCGTCGCGGCGGGCACCTCAAAGCCCTTGGCCGTGTCGGAGCGCTTGATGATTTCGATGGTCCATGTGCCGAGATTGGCCAGAGCCTGCGACAGTTTTTCTCGGGCGGGAACGGTCCGGCAATGCCCGCCACTGGCAGCCGGTCAGGCGATGTAGAGATGTAGAGAAGTGCGTCCACGACCGCCCGAAGGTCTGTCGCCAACGCGTGGGTGTTACAAGGGATAGAATGCCGGCGCCCGTTTGAGGGCGCTCTTTTGCTATCGTCGGCAACGTGATGGCAAGTCGGGATCGCGCGTCACGAGCTCGAAAACCACGACTTGTCGCAAACGAAGACAACGGGACGACCGCGGACTGATCCGCGAACCCCTCGAGTTGTGTGCGTCAAGTTGTGCAAAAATGGCGTGGCGGTAGCTGTGACGTCGGTGTCCGCCGCGCAGCTCCCGTGTGTAGCGCCTTATTCGGTGCCTAAATTAGTGCCTAACCTCTTCCGATGATGAATCGCCTGGGTTGCGGCTCGCTGTCTTCGTCTTCCTCGGCGTCCTTGCGGTGATGGGCGGCTTGCCGACAACTATTCTTGCTGGAATTGACAGGGCCAATCTTCAGGCCTCGTCAAGCCAGAAGGCAACTCGGTCCGGGCGTCTCCGCAAGCCATGTTGAGCTGCCACTGGGACAGACCCGCCGAATTGGAAAGATCGAGGCCCTCGATACGGGTCAGAAAGAAAAAAGCGCGGTCAAAGTCTATCGGCGCGGTGAACGTCGCTCCTCGGAAGTCCGCCCGCGCGAGATTGGCAAACGAAAAGCGGCTGCCGCTGATATCGGCTTCATGGAACTGCGCTCGCCCCAATTCCGCCTTTGTGAAATCAACATTGGTCAGATTGGCGTCCTGGAAATTCGAGCGCTGCACTTCCGCGCTCGCAAACACAGCGCCCTGCGCGTCCATACGGCTGAAGTCGGTCCTGTAAGCCTCGATTTTGTCGAACCGGGCGCCTTTGGCGGTCGAGTCGGCCAGGGAAGCACGCACAAGCGTTGCCTTCTCAAAATTTGCCGCACGGAGATTGCTGTTCCTGAGGTCGGTCGAAGTGAAATCAACACCGAACAGGTTCGCCCCGCTCAGGTCCTGTCCTTTTAGGATGAGAAGCTTTTTGTCACAGTCCTGCCAATTGACGCCAGGCGTCGCGGCTGCGTCGCAATTTTGAGCGGCAGTGGCGTTCTGCCAAGCAAATACAGTGCAAACCGCTAGAACCAAGCCGGATGCGCCGTAAACTCTGGTTCGTCTCATTGTTGCTGGACCTCTGCTACTCGCCGACAATCAACCTTACCACATCTGCTGACACTCAAAAGCGACGGCGTTTTTCCCGCTAATCCCGCTAGTCCCCACCGCCAAATGAAAAGCCCGCCACCATGAGGCAGCGGGCCAAAGGTAGCAGCGTGTTACCTTTTAGGCGCCCTACCCGCTAAAAATCAGACCGGGCTGGTCGTTCTTCGCGGTCGTAATCCCCTCGTCGCGATGTTCGCCTGGCTTCGGCCGGACGGAGGCTGCGCTTTGGGTGCCGTTCTCGCAGGTGTTTCGTGATCGTTCTTCCATGTCGATGCGTTGCGGTGCACGCCCAGCGATACGAGAATGTCGCGAGCGACTTGGGACTCCGTCAGTGCGCCGGCGCCGTCGATGTGGCCTAATCCTCCCGACAGAAAAATCCTTGCATCGGGATAGCGCCTGCTGAGATCGACGGTCGCGGTCAGCCGTTCTCCCGCCTCATTCATCGCTAAGGTGCCGCGGTCGCCGCTGATATGAGTGTCGACCGCTCCGCCAAGAAGAATTATGCCGGCGACCGGCCTGTCGATCACCGGTTGGGGGAAGCGGTCTTCTAGTGCCATCAACGCCGCCGGTCCCAGAGGGCTCCAGCCGGAGATGGCGAGCAACAGAACCGAACTTATGATGCATGCCCGTCCGAGGTGGGATCTGCCGAAGAGCGTGGCGAGGACGCCGATCAGCCCGAGGAGGGCGACAAGATTGGAAGGGAGCAGGAAAAACTCGATGAGCTTGGAGATGACGAAAAACATCAGACACTCGCGCTCGCATTTGACAACCGGTGCGCCTCAGAGATGAGGGAGAACCCACGCCTGCACTGGCATTCCGGCATTCGTCTGCTGCATTGGCTGACCGTAATCGCGCTTTCGGCGCAAATCGCCATTGCCTTCGGGCCGATGAACGGACCAGGGATGGCGACGATGAACTGGCTTCCGCTCCATATGTCGATCGGCGTGACGATCCTTGCCATCATTGTTCTCAGGCTTTGCTGGCGCATCTTCACCCAACCCCCTGTCAGGCACACCT
>NZ_JAMYUW010000039.1:0-66722 GCF_040323315.1 Mesorhizobium sp. M0047
TAAAACTCCGTCTCCCGCGCGGGGCGGGGGGGTTTTGGTGGGGTGTGGTGTTTTTTGGCTGGGTGGTCTCTTTTGTTCGCTTAATCAACTCCCGGGCGGGGTGTTTTCTGCGCCGGGGCCCCCCCAGGGCCGGCTTTTCCAGCTTACTTCCCTGTTTCAGCACGTCTCTTTTGGAGGAGGGTACCATGGCTTCATCTGCCTTGATCGGCATCCTGATCACCTTTCTGGTGATCATCCTGGTTCTCTACCTTGTCCAGCGCTTGCCATTGGATGGCAGGACGCGGCAGATCGTCCGGATCATCGTCACCATCATCGGCATCATTTCGCTGCTCAAATATCTCGCGGTGTTTTAGGCCGAGAATGCGCGATTGTCACCTTTTGAAGGCCGGTGCGGTCCACAGCAACCGGGCGGATTTCCTCGCAGGTTGCAGTTTAATCGATTGATGTTACTATCTTTTCGACAAAACTATTGGCAGGTCTTGCCGTTGTCATGCTCGTTTGACAAAACAGGCCCGCCTCCGGCGGGAGGCTGCATTGCCAACGAGGAAATCACCAGATGAATGTGGCCCAGAACATCGTCGCCGGTCTCGATCGGATACTCACCATGGAACTGGTGCGCGTCACCGAACGGGCAGCAGTCGCCGCCGCCAAGCTACGCGGGCGCGGCGACGAATTGGCGGCTGACCAGGTCGCCGTGGATGCCATGCGCCAGGAGCTCAACCGGCTTGCCATCAAGGGCACGGTGGTGATCGGCGAGGGCGAACGGGATGAGGCGCCGATGCTCTATATCGGCGAGGAGGTCGGCACCGGGAAAGGTCCGGCCGTCGATATCGCGCTCGATCCGCTGGAAGGCACGACGATCTGCGCCAAGAACCTGCCCAATGCGCTCGCCGTTATCGCAATCGCCGAGAAGGGTAGCCTGCTGTTCGCGCCCGACGTCTACATGGAAAAGATCGCTATCGGTCCGGGCTACGCCGACGGCATCATCGACATCGATGCCTCGCCGGCCGAAAACATCGCCAATCTCGCCCGGGCCAAGGGCGTCGCCGTGTCGGACATCACTGCCTGTATCCTCGACCGGCCGCGTCATGCCAAGCTGATCGATGACGTGCGCGCCACGGGTGCTGCGATCCGGCTGATCGGCGACGGCGATGTCGCCGGCGTAATCCACACCACCGATCCCGAGGAAACCGGCATCGACATCTATCTCGGCACTGGCGGCGCACCCGAGGGCGTGCTGGCCGCGGCCGCGCTGCGTTGCACCGGTGGCCAGATGCAGGGCCGGCTGATCCTCGACACGCCGGAAAAGGTCGCACGCGCGGCAAAGATGGGTATTTCCAATCCGAAGCGGGTCTATCGAGCCGAAGAGATGGCGCGCGGCGACGTGTTGTTCGCGGCCACCGGCGTCACCGACGGCAACATGCTGGCAGGCGTCAAGTTTGGCCGCAACTATATCACCACCCACACGGTCGTGCTGCGCTCGTCGTCGCGGACGGTGCGCGAGATCAAGGCCCGCCATCAGGATCTGGACAAGTTCTGACGCCCGCTTACGCAGCCACCTTGCAATTGTTAGCCAGTTGGGCGCATCCGATGCCGGCTGCAAGGATTTGACGATGAACCCGTTCGACTGGCACGCGGATCCGATTTCGCGCGCCACCGCCATCACGAAGTCCTATCGCAGTACCCAGAACGTGCGCCGCTTTCTCATCCGGGAATGCGGCGATGCGTTCAGGTTCGACCGGCCTTTCATGGCCTGGCTCAAGGACGGTGCGGAAAAGACGATGGGCGATGCGGCCGACGAATGGCTGCGGGCGCCAGGCTGAAAAGCGGAAAGCGTAGTTTTCTTGAAATCTCCCGGGACGGCGCATCACCGCGCACCACTTGGCCTTGCCTGTCTTTGGCCTAATGCGCGTCGCGTTCACGCGACGCGCATTAGGTTGTTGTTTATGCATGTCGTTGTCCCAAAACCGCTGCATACTTTTGGGCGACATGCATTATCGTGCGGCCAACCATGAGTTGGCAAAACGTATGACCGGCGAAAAACGCCTCTTCCTCGATGTCAGGCAGTCGGTATCCGGGGTTTCCTGGGAACACCGGCTGACCGAACGCCAGGACATGATCGCGCTTGCCATCGCGCAAGGCCATGGCGTGCCCGACATCGTCGCACGGGTGCTTGCCGGGCGCAGTGTCACCGCCGAGCAGACCGAGCGGTTTCTCGACCCGACGATCCGCGATCTTCTGCCGGATCCGGCATCGCTGACCGACATGGACAGGGCGGCGGCCCGCATCGCCGCTGCGGTGATGGCCAGGGAAAAGGTGGCGATCTTCGGCGACTATGATGTCGACGGCGCCGCTTCGTCGGCCTTGCTGAAGCGGTTCCTTGCGCATTTCTCGGTGCCTTCGGAAATCTACATTCCGGATCGCATTTTCGAGGGCTATGGTCCCAATCCAGACGCCATGCGTGAATTGGTCTCGCGTGGCGCGACACTGATCGTCACGGTCGATTGCGGCACCAACAGCGCCGTTTCCATCGATGCCGCCAACGAGGCTGGCGCCGATGTCGTGGTGCTCGACCATCACCAGGTCGGTGGTGCCTTGCCGGCGGCAATTGCCGTCGTCAATCCCAACCGGGACGACGACCTTTCCGGGCAGGGCCATCTCTGTGCCGCCGGCGTGGTCTTCCTCGCCCTTGTGCAGACGGCCAGGATCCTGCGTGGCCGGATGGCCGATGCCACGCCGCCCGACCTGCTTTCGCTGCTCGATCTCGTCGCCCTTGCCACCGTCTGCGACGTGGTACCGCTGACCGGCGTCAACCGCGCCTTCGTGGTCAAGGGACTGCAGATGGCGCGCCAGCAGAAGAACGAAGGGCTTGCTGCGCTCGCACGGGTCTCGCGTATCGGCGAGCCGGTCAGCACCTTCCATCTGGCCTATCTGATCGGTCCGCGCATCAATGCCGGCGGACGCATCGGCGATGCCGCGCTCGGCAGCCGCCTGCTTGCGACCGACGACCCGGTCGAGGCGCGCAGTATTGCCGAGACGCTCGACCGGCTCAACCAGGAACGGCAGCTGATGGAGCAGGAGATGCTCGCGGCGGCACGTGTCGAGGCCGATGCCGAGCTTGCCGGCGGCAATGGCCCTGCCATCGTCGTCACCGCCAGCAACACCTGGCATCCTGGCATTGTCGGTCTGCTTGCTTCACGGCTGAAGGATCATGCGCGGCGGCCTGCCTTCGCCATTGCCTTCAACGCCAATGGCACCGGCACCGGCTCGGGCCGCTCGGTGTCGGGCTTCGACCTCGGCCGGCTGGTGCGCGAGGCGGCCGATGCCGGGCTGATCGTCAAGGGCGGCGGCCACGGCATGGCGGCGGGTATCACAGTGGAGCGGGCGAAGCTCGGCGAACTCAGGGCGTTTTTCGAAGAGCGGGCGGCCGCCGACGTGTTCCGCCTGCAGGGCGAGGAAAGCCTGGCGATCGACGGTGCGCTTGCCGCCGAAGGCGCGACGCTCGGCCTTCTCGACGCACTGGAAAAGGCCGGACCCTTCGGTGCCGGGCATGTGGCACCCGTTTTCGTGCTGCCGCGTCACCGACTGGCCGATGCGCGGCCGGTAGGCACCAACCACATTCGCGTCGAGCTACAGTCGGAAAGCGGCGGCCGCATCCAGGCGATCGCCTTTCGCGCCGTCGATACCGCACTAGGCGAATTCCTGTTCAAGAACCGCGGCAAGACAATCCACGTCGCCGGTTCGTTGTCGGGCAATTACTGGAACGGCAACCGCACTGTGCAATTTCGCATCACCGATGCGGCGCGGGCATGACGTCGATCAGGCGAGAACCGTTTGCAGCCGGGTCAGTTCGCCGATCTGCGCCATCGTCGCCTGATAGCCGAGGCTGATCGCCTCGTCGGCGCGATGGAATTCGGTCAGGCCGATATGGCTGAGCTTCGGCTGCAGCGACATGTCTGGCGGATCGCCGGCAAGCCTGGCGCGCGAAATCCGGTCCTGGATGATGTTGAAAGCCTCGACCATGACGCCGGTGATGCCGAGCCGCGTCTGGTGCGACTGGCGCTCGGTGTCGACCTGGCCGGGCTTGGGCGCGTCCTTTTCTACGACCAATTCGCCGGCACTATGCTTGATGACGGCGGCGCGACCGAACAGATCGTAGTGAAGGTTGACCGCCACGACGAGCGGCTGCTCATAGGCGCGGCAGACCGAAACCGGAACCGGGTTGACCAGCGCGCCATCGACTAGCACGCGGCCGTTGCAATTCACGGGCTCGAACACGCCGGGCAGCGCATACGAGGCGCGCATGGCGGTGATCAGCGAGCCACTTGAAAGCCAGATTTCATGCCCCGTGCGGATTTCGGATGTGACGGCGACGAATGGCCTGGCCAGGTCCTCGAAACGAATGCCGGCCATGTGCTCGCGCAGCCGGGCGTCGAGCTTCATGCCACCGAAAAGGCCGCTGCCGCGCAGGTTGAGATCGAGCAGGCCGAAGATACGTCGCTTGGTCAGGCTGCGGGCGAATTCTTCGAGTTCGTCCAGTTTGCCGGCGAGATAGCAACCGCCGACCAGCGCGCCAATCGAGGTGCCGGCGATCATCGAGACTTCGATGCCGGCTTCGTCAAGCGCACGCAGCACGCCGATATGCGCCCAGCCGCGGGCGCAACCACCGCCCAAGGCGAGCGAAATGCCGGTTTGACTTGCTGTTTCCGATGCGCCGCCGGAGGAGGACAGGCCGTTGGCCTCCCTGACATCTGGTCTGTTACGCAATGACGCCCACTCGAGCATCAAGATCTCCCTTGTCCCGGGGCTAATATACAGGCGGGCCGTATCGAAATCATGAATTTGTGTCGCTGGTGTCAGGCAGAAGGTTCAAACTGGTGGTTTCCGATATGTGTTTTCCGCATCGAACAGCGGCTTGTTGCCGTCGTCGGCAAGCGTCCCCTTGCCATCGACAAGCCTCACCGTCCGATAAAAGCATGAACGCCGGCCGGTGTGACAAGTTGCGTCGTGGCCCAACACTTTGACGCGCAACCATATGGCGTCCTGGTCACAATCCGTGAGCACGTCGACAACCTGCTGGAAATTGCCTGATGTTTCGCCCTTTTTCCACAGCGCATTGCGCGAGCGCGACCAGTAGTGAGCGATGCCGCTCTCCAGCGTCAGTGCCAGCGCCTGCGCATTCATGTGAGCCACCATCAACAGCATGCCGTCTGCGGCATCGGTGACGACGACGGTGACCAGGCCGGCTGCGTCGAAGCGCGGTGAAAACACCGCGCCTTCCTCCAACGCCTTCTTGTCTGACGGAGCTTTCGGAAATTCCAGTGCCGACATCGCCGGTCCTTGTTCTTGGTGGCCGGCGAGGGCCATTTAGACCCCGCCGCCGCGCACCATGGTGACGAAACGAACCTGCTCCTCGGGCGTGTCCTTGAAGACACCAGTGAAGGTCGAGGTCAGGGTGGTCGAACCTTGCTTGCGGATGCCGCGCATAGCCATGCACATGTGCTCTGCCTCGATCATCACGGCGACGCCGCGCGGATTGAGCACATCCTGGATGACGCCGGCGATCTGGGCCGTTAGGGCCTCCTGCGTCTGCAGGCGATGGGCGAAGATATCGACCACGCGTGCGATCTTGGACAGGCCGACGACCTTGCCGTCCGGCAGATAGCCGACATGCGCTTTGCCGATGATCGGCACCATGTGGTGCTCGCAATGCGAATGGAATGTTATGTCCTTGACGATGACCAGGTCGTCGTAACCGGCGACCTCTTCGAAGGTGCGGCCGAGTTCCTCGGCCGGGCACATGTCGTAGCCACCGAACATTTCGCGAAAGGCCTTGGCCACCCGCTTTGGCGTGTCGACCAGCCCTTCGCGGTCCGGATTGTCGCCGGTCCAACGCAAAAGCGTGCGCACGGCGGCCTCGACTTCGGCTTCGCTCGGCCGGTCGGTAACCGGCTTCTCCATATAGGCCGACTGGGGCATGAGTTTCTTAATAACGGCATCCATAAAGGCGTCTCCCGTAGTCCCTCTCGGCGGAGGAACGAGTTGAACGGACCACGACCTTTCGGTGTCGGAAACTCGCCCCGTTTCCAGCCCCGCAAGTGGCGTGAACTTTCCGGCTAGGACACTGACTTTCGTTGTCTTGTCGATACCGGACTGCCAGCATTATATAAGGTCATGACGAGCGAAAGGAAGACACGGCAGCGGCAATCGCTGTTCGCTTGGCGGCGACGGATTGGAAAATAATGATAAACGACGTCTATAATGCGAAAATTCTCGGTTTTGCCGGAAACATCGCCCGCATCGGTCGCCTGGAACATCCCGACGCGACCGCCAAGGCGCATTCCAAGCTGTGCGGCTCGACCGTCACCGTCGACCTCAAGATGCAAGACGGCGTGGTCACGGATTTCGCACATGACGTGAAGGCCTGCGCGCTCGGCCAGGCATCGTCCTCGATCATGGCGCAGCATGTCGTCGGCGCGAACGCCGAAGAACTGCGTGCGGTGCGTGAGGCCATGCTGAAGATGCTGAAGGAAAATGGCGCGCCGCCTGACGGCCGCTTCGCGGATCTGAAATATCTGGAGCCGGTGCGCGACTACAAGGCGCGGCATGCCTCGACCATGCTGACTTTCGACGCCGTGGTCGATGCGATCGGCCAGATCGAGAGGAAGCGCGCCGAAGAAGCGGCCTCAGGGCCGATAACCGACGAGGAACGAATTATGGTGCGGCCGGCGGAATGAAGCTTGACCCCACCATAACGGGCGGCACATCGAAACCGAATACGGTAAAAGATTGTGCCCCCGGCCAGCAGACCGGCAGCGCACAGTCCTCGGCGGCTGGTCAGGCGACAGTCGACGCGAAGGGCGCCGCCCTTATCCAGATGAAAAAGACAACTGCGGGCTGTTGAATCATCGCCGCCCGCTTCGCCAAGCGGTATCTGAGTCTTGACGCCCCGTCATGTGGAGGGGCGTTAAGCCTTCGCCTTCCGCTTCGCGGGCGCCTTCTCAACAGGTCCAGCCTTGCGGCCGAGACCGCTAGCATCCGTGTCGCGGCGTAGTTTGGCGCCACTATCGGAAAGTCGGAAGGCAGGCTTCACTTAGCGATATTCTTTTGGCGTCATGCCAAGCAAACCAGGTGGCGTTTCAAGTGGAAAGGCCAGGTTTCCGAACACAGTTTTCGATGGGTAGATCACCGGGAACTAGAACACCTGCGCGATGTTACGGTCAGCCGTCCTGACGCGCGTGACATCCCGGTCGCCAAGCACGACACGTCCGTCCGACGGGAACAGCAATCCCGACATGATGTTCAGCATCGTGGCCTTGCCACAGCCGGACGGACCGAGCAACGCGTAGTCTTGCCGTCCTCGAACAGAATGTCCGACTTCTCAAGTGCATAGGGGGCAGCGCCATAGCGGTGGTCGAGGCCATCGAGGTAGACGGGCCATCAGGATTGCCCTCCCATGGACGGCTCCGGCGCGGCCATCAGGACGCCGTCGCTGTCGGCGGCGAAGCATTAGAAGCGATCGGGGTTGATCGCGACTGCAATGTCGTCACCGAGAGTTACGCTGTGCACACCCTCGACTTGGATCACCGCCGACCCGAAAGGCGCATCGAAATAGAGGAAGGTCTCGGAGCCTGAGACCTCGGAGAAAGTCACGCGGCCGGTCGTCCCCGTTACCGCCAAGGAGAGTTCGTTGGCCCGGATACCAAACCGGTAGCGGCCCGGTTTCAAGGTTTCCAAATGACGCGCGCGCAGCACCGCGATGCTACCGGCCAGGCGGATGTGCCACCGGCGCCGCCGAACAGACTGCGCCAACCGACGGATCCGCGTCTGTCGACGGCGCCAGCGATCCAAT
Organism: Mesorhizobium sp. M0047; assembly: GCF_040323315.1. Taxonomy (NCBI): domain Bacteria; kingdom Pseudomonadati; phylum Pseudomonadota; class Alphaproteobacteria; order Hyphomicrobiales; family Phyllobacteriaceae; genus Mesorhizobium; species Mesorhizobium sp. M0047. The sequence continues at coordinate 7,853 of NZ_JAMYUW010000039.1, forward strand.
ATCCACGCCGTCGCGGAGTTTGCCGGTATTCTGGCCGCTCCTCTAGGGCGCGCCTCCTTGTCGAGGGAGTGGGCCGCCAGCATTGCCTGCAACGTCGACGGCGTACGGAGAGGCAACTTATGTGACCGATTTTTTTCATTCTTAATTATACCCTTAACTATACATTCTATGCTGCGGTTTAGGCTCAGAACTGGGGCCGGTCCAATAGGCGAGTGAGGGCAACATGAAGGGTATGGTATTCACCGAACTGCTGGGCTTCGTGGAACAGACCTATGGGGCTGATGCGGTGGATGACCTCATAGAGGCTTCCGATCTGCCGAGCGGTGGCGCCTACACCGCGGTGGGAACTTATGACCACAAGGAGATGCAATCTCTCGTCACCACATTGGCCGCGCAAAGCCACACGCCGCCAGACGAGTTGCTGGGTTTATTCGGCCAGCATTTGATCGGGCGTTTCAAGGCTTCGTTCCCCGACTTCTTCAAGACGGCAGCCACCCTCTTTGATTTCCTCGAAAGTATCGATAGGCATATCCACGTGGAGGTGCGTAAGCTCTACCCCGATGCCGAGCTGCCGGAATTTCGGGCCGAGCGCGTCGGTCATGGGGCAATGAACCTTGATTATCGCAGCAGCCGTCCCTTCGAGGCGCTTGCCTCCGGCCTCATTCTTGGAGCGGCTCAGATCTACGCTGAGACTGTGCGAATAGAGCGAAGCTCCCACGAAAACGGCGGCGAGAAATTCGTTCGTTTTTCGATCCAGAAGACAGGTGCGATAGCTTAAATGCTCTCGGAAGCCAGCCATTCCGAGGATCGCGTTGCGCGTCTCGAACGGCGTCTCCAACGCGAACGGCGAGCACGTGAAGCGGCCGAATGGCTGCTCGAGGCGAAGTCGCTTGAGCTCTACAACGCCAACAGCCACCTGACTGTGCTGGCCAACGATCTCGAAATGCGCGTCCTCGATCGCACTCACGAGTTGGAGGTCTCCCGTCAGCAGGCCCTGTTCCTTGCGGAGCGCGATCCTCTGACCACGCTCGCCAATCGGGGCAGTTTCGCTCGCGATCTGGACGCGGCCATCAATGCGGCCCATGTTCAAGGTGGCTGGGTACAACTTCTGTTTGTAGATCTCGACCGGTTCAAGGAAATCAACGACAATTACGGCCATGCCGTAGGAGACGCGGTGCTGCTGGCGGTTGCCGACCGGTTGCGGGCAATTTGCAAGGAGCAGGAGGTGGCAGGCCGGCTGGGTGGTGATGAGTTCGGTGTTATCTGCGTGACGCCAATTCACAGCGAACGTGCCCGCGAGATCGCGGCGAAGGTCATGGAGGCCATGAGCAGGCCTATCGCTTGTGGCCGCCTGCAGTTGATCGTCAGTTGCTCGGTCGGTTTTGCAAGCTTCCCCGGCAATGCCACGGATTCGCCAACGCTGCAGCGCTTCGCCGATATAGCTCTGTACCGCTCCAAGTCGGCGGGGCGCTCGACATGGACGGAATTTGACGAAACGATGGCGGCAGAGCTTGAGCACCTCCAGGGATTGGAAGCAGAATTGCGCAGCGCCGTGGCGGCGCGAGAGATCGAGCCCTGGTATCAGCCGATTATCTCCACCCAGAGCAACAGGATCGTCGGGGTGGAGGCGCTTGCACGATGGCAGCATGCCGAGCGCGGGCTCATTCTTCCCGGGCTGTTCATCCCGCTGGCCGAGGAAAGTTCGTTGATCATCGAACTCGGCCTGGCGATGATCGACCGCTGCTGCCAGGAGATGTATCCGCTCATCCGCGAAGGTCGTCTCAACTATGTGTCGATCAATCTATCGACGCGCCACTTGCGTTCGCCCTCGGTGGTCGAGCAGATCGCCGCGACGTTGGCTCGTCATCGCTTTCCGCCCTCGGCGCTTCAGCTTGAAATCACGGAAAGCCGGCTGCTCATTGATTTCGAACAGGCTGAGGAGCGGCTTTCACACTTTCGCGCGCTCGGCATCCGAATTGCCCTCGACGATTTCGGAGCGGGCTATTCAAGCCTTTCATACATCAGGCGATTGCCGTTGGACGTTATCAAGATCGATCGCTCGTTTGCCAGGGACATCAGCTCCGACGGGCAGGCCGAAGCGGTGGTCAAAGCGATCGTTCAACTCGCACAGGCCCTGGACCTGCATATCATCGCAGAAGGCATTGAAACCGAAAGCCAGGCGCTCCGGCTGACCAGCTGCGGCTGTTTCGTCCAACAGGGATATTTGTTTGGCAGGCCGATGCCCTTGAGGAAAATCACGCAATATCTTGAGGCCGGTGCGAATCCGATGCATGCCACCCAAAGATAGGATGACGTTTTCTTGCGTCCCTGAGGCGGCGCCCACAGGAGTGGCGCGACCACGAATGCGTCCCACAGCACCACGACGAGATATTTCAACGCCTTCATCGGGTGGGGTCCGCGCGGCCAGACCGTGCCAACGACGATGAAGGGCCTCCCAGCTGGTTCATATCCCCCGCGCTGTTACCGAGTGCGGCGTTACACCTCGCACCCCAGTTTGGAACCGCAGGAGGGAAGCGGTCCCCGACAAGAGCAGCGAAACGACGGCCATTCCCGTGCTCTTGCAGCGGCTGGGAGCAAATGAGGGCTTGAAAGGCGCGCTGGTCTCGATCGACGCCATCGCCACCAATGCCACGATCGCCCAAGCCATCCGCGATCAAGGGGGGCGACTATCTGTTGGCCGTCAAGGCCAACCAACCCACACTCAGAGCCGAGATCGAGCACTATTTCGACGACGCTCCCGCCGATTGCCTCGACAGCGCCGTCGATCTCGACAAGGTCCATGGCCGCATCGAGGAGCGCATCGTCACCGTCAGCCACGAGGCCGGCTGGCGCAAGGGCCAGCGTCGCTTTCCCGGTGAACTGCCCGTGATGCTCTGCCGCTGCCGCCGAACCACCCCTGGCGCATCCGCGCAAGCTGCCGGTGGTCCTGAGCCGCGACGAGGTTGCCCCGGCTGCTCAACGCCACCACCTGCCTCAAGCACCAGGCCGCGCTGTCGGTCGCTTATGGCGCCACACACCGTCCGTGACGGCGGGAGGCGCACAAGGAGTGGGATTGCGTTCTCCTGACGAAGCCCACATCTATCGCGTGGGAGCGCGATACGGAGACCGCAGTGGGCGACCAGCATGGACATGCGCATAGCGCCGGACCGCCAAGGCGTGGGCGCAACTGGCCCGGCCCGTGGCGCAAGACGCCCGGCCGTGTCCTAGGCACGACGCTCGTGCGCATTTACCAACTGACACTGTCCGGCTTTGTCGGCAATTCCTGCCGGCATTTGCCGACCTGTTCCGAATACGCGCACGAGGCGATCGCCCGCCATGGCTTGTGGGCCGGCGGCTGGATGGGCTTTTTTCGGGTGCTGCGTTGCGGCCCATTCGGCACGCATGGCATCGACCGCGTGCCGGAAACCCTGGCTAAGCGCTATGTCTGGTTCACGCCCTGGCGCTACTGGCGGATCGGCAGCAAGCCGGGCGAAGAGCAGGGGTGACGGCGCCAGCGAAATCTCGGCCGTATTGCGAGTTTACGATCCGGTAGGGTTAACGCCAGGCTGCACAGAGACTGCGCATTTGAGACAAAATCGAGACAAGAGACCTCGCTAAGCCGCTCGCGAACCCCCTCTGGAGCGAGCATCAAATGCGTAACATAGACCGTCTTCCCTTCATCTTTGCCGGCGGCCTGTTTCTGCTCGCCTGGCTGCTGGGATTTCCGATGCGCGCGCAATCGGCGCCGCTGATGGACGTGCAATGCACGCTGATCGCCGATGCGGCGAGCGGCAAGACGCTCTACCAGAATGGCGTGTGCGATCAGCGGTTCAGCCCGGCCTCGACGTTCAAGGTGCCGGTGTCGCTGATCGGTTATGACAGTGGAATCTTGGGCGACGAGCACACACCGAGCTGGGATTACAAGCCGGAGTTCAAGGCCTTGAAGCGGGACCAGAAGACCGTCGATCCGATGATCTGGGAAAGGGATTCGATCCTCTGGTATTCGCGTGAAATCACCCGCCGGCTTGGGCCGCAAAGCTTTGCCGGCTATGTCTCGAAATTCGACTACGGCAATGCCGATGTTTCCGGCAATCCCGGCAAGAATGATGGCCTGACCCAATCCTGGGTGAGTTCCTCCCTGAAGATCACGCCGGTCGAGCAGGTCGATTTCCTGCGCAGGTTTCTGGCCCGCAAGCTGCCGGTCTCGGCCAAAGCGTACGACATGACATCAGCCATCATCCCGACCTTCCAGGCAGGAGGCTGGACGGTGCGAGGCAAGACCGGCAGCACCACGCTGGCTAACGATGCCGACAAGGTCAGGGATAAGCGCTCGCTAGGCTGGTTCGTCGGCTGGGCGAACAAGGACGGCCGCCAGATCGTCTTTGCGCGGCTGGTCGTCGATACCAACCGCACCGACATGCCCAAGGGCCTCAAGACCCGGGTCGCGTTCCTGAAGGACCTGCCGCTGCTCATCAAATGAACGCCTGACATGAGCCGGGCTTTACGGCGGCGGAATCTGTCCATAAAAGACAGCCGCCGCCGGACGCGTCCGGCTTGACCCACGACCACCCGCGCTCGTTTGCGGGACTGGATAGGAGATACATGATGCTGAATTCCGTTTCCCTGACATTTCCCGATGGCTCCGTCCGCGAATACGACGCGGCGATGACCGGTGCTGGCTTGGCCGAATCGATATCGAAATCGCTGGCCAAGAAGGCCGTCGCTTACGCCATCGATGGCACCGTGCGCGACCTCAGCGATCCGCTCGGCAAGTCCGGCAAGGTCGAGATCGTCACCCGCGACGATCCGCGCGCGCTGGAACTGATTCGCCATGACGCGGCGCATGTGCTTGCGGAAGCCGTGCAGGAATTGTGGCCGGGAACGCAGGTGACCATCGGGCCGGTGATCGAGAACGGCTTCTATTACGACTTTGCTCGCAACGAGCCGTTCACGCCGGATGATTTCCCGGTGATCGAGAAGAAGATGCGCGAGATCATTGCGCGCAACAAGCCGTTCACCAAGGAAGTCTGGTCGCGCGACAAGGCGAAGAAAGTGTTTGCCGACAAGGGCGAGCAGTACAAGCTGGAGCTGATCGACGCCATTCCCGAGGATCAGGATCTCAAGATCTATGCGCAAGGCGACTGGTTCGACCTCTGCCGCGGCCCGCACATGGCTTCGACCGGGCAGATCGGCAGTTCCTTCAAATTGATGAAGGTGGCTGGTGCGTATTGGCGCGGTGACTCGAACAACCCGATGCTGACCCGCATCTATGGCACGGCCTGGGCCGACCAGGCGCAGCTCGAAGCCTATCAGATGATGCTCGACGAGGCAGAGAAGCGCGACCATCGGAAGCTCGGCCGCGAGATGGACCTGTTCCATTTCCAGGAAGAGGGCCCGGGCGTCGTCTTCTGGCACGCCAAGGGCTGGAAGATGTTCCAGAACCTGGTCAACTACATGCGCCGCCGCCTCGACGAGCAGGGCTACCAGGAAGTCAACGCGCCGCAGGTACTCGACAAGAGCCTGTGGGAGACGTCAGGCCACTGGGGCTGGTATCGCGACGCCATGTTCAAGGTGACGGTCGCCGGCGACGATACCGATGACGATCGGGTCTTCGCGCTGAAGCCGATGAACTGTCCGGGCCATGTGCAGATTTTCAAGCATGGGTTGAAGTCTTATCGCGATCTGCCCGTAAAGCTTGCAGAATTCGGCAATGTGCATCGCTATGAGCCATCTGGCGCGCTGCATGGGCTCATGCGCGTGCGCGGCTTCACGCAGGACGATGCGCATATCTTCTGCACCGAGGAGCAGCTGGCGTCGGAGTGCCTGCGCATCAACGACCTAATTCTGTCGACCTATGCCGACTTTGGTTTTGACGAGATCAGCGTCAAGCTGTCGACACGGCCGGACAAGCGTGTCGGCACCGACGAAGCGTGGGACCACGCCGAAGCGATCATGGGCAGCGTGCTGGAAACCATCAGGACGCGGTCCGGCAATCGTATCAAGACCTCGATCAATCCGGGTGAGGGCGCCTTCTACGGGCCGAAATTCGAGTATGTGCTGAAGGACGCCATCGGCCGCGAATGGCAGTGCGGCACGACGCAGGTCGATTTCAACCTGCCGGAACGGTTCGGCGCCTTCTATATCGGCTCGGATTCGGAGAAGAAGCAGCCGGTGATGGTGCACCGCGCCATCTGTGGCTCGATGGAGCGCTTCCTCGGCATCCTGATCGAGAACTATTCCGGCCATTTCCCGCTGTGGTTCGCGCCGCTGCAGGTAGTGGTGGCGACGATCACGTCGGATGCCGACGGCTATGCGACCGAAGTGGTGGCAAAGCTGAAGGCCGCAGGGCTGCTGGCGGAAGCGGATCTGCGCAACGAAAAGATCAACTACAAGGTCCGCGAGCACAGCCTGGCCAAGGTTCCCGTCATCCTCGTCTGCGGTAAGCGCGAGGCGGAGGAGCAGACGGTCAATATGCGCCGGTTGGGCTCACGCGACCAGGAATCGCTTGGCCTTGACCAGGCGATCGCGAAACTGACCGAAGAGGTTGTTACGCCCGACCGCAAGCGCAAACGCGCGGCCTGATCGGCATAGTTCCGGCCAAATGGCGGTGGAGCGATCCACCGCCATTTCATATCCTTGTCACGCCGACCTTGTAACGAGCCCATATGCTCAAGCTGAAATTGCGCGAACGACCCTTTCCCGAGCTTTCCTATGCCAATCCGCGCCAGCCGGCGCTGGCGCGCTGGTTCATCCATTCGGTCGAAGGCCTGTCGGGCCGTGACCGCTACACCGCGCTTTATGATTTCTGGCGCCGTCAGGTCGTGCCGACAGGCGAGCGCGTGTTCGGTCGCATGCGCGACCTGATCGATGTACGCGTGCGGACATCAGACCAATGGCCACCCGCACGATTGCCGGATACGCCGCTGGTGATCGTCGCCAATCATCCGTTCGGCATCGGTGACGGCATTGCCGTGCTGTCATTGGCCGAGCAGCTCGGACGCCCGTTCCGGGTGATGATCCACAAGGATCTGCTCAAGATCCGCGAGATGGAGCCTTACTCGCTGCCGATCGACTTTTCCGAGACCAAGGACGCGCTCAAGAACAACATGGCCGTGCGCCACGAGGCGGTGCGGCTGCTCAAGGAAGGCGTCACCATCGTGGTGTTTCCCGCCGGTGGCGTCGCCACCGCGCCAAAAGGTTTTGGCCAGGCGCGCGACTTGCCGTGGAAGATGTTTCCGGCGCGCCTCATTCAGGAGGCAAAGGCATCGGTCATCCCGATGCATTTTTCCGAGCAGAATGGCAGGCTTTTCCATCTGGTCAGCGGGCCGATGAACATGGCCGAGCGTGACGGCCGCCTGGCGAAGTTCGTCGGCAAGGCGTCGCTGACATTGCGTACGTCCCTGCTCATCCACGAATTCGCGCGGCTGTCCGGCAAGGCTATCGACGTGCGTGTCGGCGAGGTGCTGAGTTGGAGCGAACTGGAGCCATTACGCGACCGCAAGGCATTGCTTCACCGGCTTTATCGCGGCGTGTTCGACCTGGCGCCGACCTTGCCGCGCCGGCGGATACCGTTCTTGCCGGCGCGGACCAAGCTGGCTGCTTGAAGTCAGTTGAAGGTCAGTCCGCACCTTCTTCGGGATCCATCGCCGCCGCTTCGGTGGCCAGAACCTCGATCTCCTGGTTCTGCCCGGCCACGACCGTGAAATCTTTCTGATAGATGCGGTCGCGGTTCTTGGCGATGATGGTGTAGTCGCCCTCGGCCAGGACCATCGAGGCGAAGGCGCCGACGGTTTCCTTGATCGGATCGCCGGATTCGTTGAGCAGCGACCATGACGTGTCGGCGATCGCCTCGCCACCGGTCTCGCGCACCAACTTCATCGTGATCTCGGCGGCGTGGTGCTCGACGGTAGCTTCGGTCAGCTTGCCGGCCTCGACGCGGATGTCGGAGCGGATGACCGCATTGACCGCGCCATAGGTCGAGACGACATGGTAGATGCCGGCGTTGAGCCGTACGACACTGTTGGGCTCGACATCGGGAATGATCAGCGCGCGGTCGCCATTGGCCTCTGCCGTGCCCTCGTAGATCGAAAAGCGCAGCTTCTTCGGCGGAATGCGCACGCCGCCGGACAGCACGGCGTCCAGCTTGAGCCCGCCAGCATCGAGCACGAGGCTTTCGCGCTTGGCGTCCTTGCCGACGGTGATGCGCTTGGTGGCGCCGGCCCGACCGTAGGAGGCATGAACCAGATAGCTGCCGGGTTCGAGCTGGAAGACGGCGGTGCCGCCATGCGCCGAGGCGACCATCGGCAATTTTCCGTTGATGGCTTCGGGCTTGAAGACCCGCCAGACGATGCCGCGGGTGATGTCGGAACCCTTGTCGGTCAACTGCGCGGAAAGCGTGATGGCGCCGCCACCGCTCAGCGCCAGCGACCTCTCGCCTTTCGGCGTCGCATAGCTTGAGATTCCGGGAAGCTTCAGGTCGCTTACGCCATCGACGTTCTGCGCCATGGCGAACGAAACCGGCGCCATGAACAGCAGGGCGCTGAGCCAGACCAGGAAAAGACGGATAGTCCCCTCAAACATGCCTTGCGTTGAAGCCCATGGCGGTGGCAATTTCAAGGCTTAAGAGTCCGATCGATACGACTCTTCCATCCGGCGTATATTCCGCGCCAATGCCCGAGCCGCCCGAATTCCCGATGGTGCGCTTCAGCTCAAGACAGACTGTTCAGGAGACTTGCGCCCATGGCGTCGCCGATCATCGACTTTCTGCTGAGCCGAAACTCCGCACCGATCCCTGATTTGAAGGAGCCGGCGCCGAGCGATGTGGAGATCGCGACGATGATCGCCGCCGCCTCGCGAGTGCCCGATCATGGCCGATTGGAGCCTTGGCGCTTTATCCTCTATCGTGGCGATGCTCGTATCGAGATCGGCAGACAACTGGCAGCACTTGCCGAGCAGCGGGAGGGTCCATTGCCGGAAGGCCGCCGCAACCAGGAACTGGCGCGGTTCTCGCGCGCGCCGCTGGTGATAGGCGTGATATCGATCCCAAGGGAGAACCCAAAAATCCCGCAATGGGAAATGTTCCTGTCGGGCGGTATGGCGGCGATGAACCTGATGATTGCAGCCAACGCGCTGGGTTATGGCACCAATATGATCAGCAACTGGTATTCGGATGTGCCGGAGGGTAGGGCGCTGCTCGGGCTGGCACCGCTGGAGCGCGTCGTCGGTTTCATTCATATCGGCTCTTATGCGGGCCCGGCGCCGGAGCGGCCGCGGCCAGATCCGGCAAAGCTTTACGGTGACTATTCGGGGCCGTGGGCGGGCTGAATGTTCTACGAACCTTCAAAGGGCCACGGCCTGCCGCACGACCCTTCGAAGGCAATCGTCGCGCCGCGCCCGATCGGCTGGATTTCGACGCTGAACGGAGCCGGCGAGGTCAATCTCGCGCCGTACTCCTTCTTCAATGCCGTTTCGACGCGGCCCTTCATCGTCTGGTTCTCCTCAGAGGGCGAGAAGGACAGCGCCTCCTTCGCGCAGGAAACCGGTGAGTTTGTCGCCAATCTGGTCAGCCGCGATCTTGCCGACAAGATGAACCGAACATCGGTCAATGCACCGCGCGGCGTCAATGAGTTCATCTATGCCGATCTTGCGATGGCGCCGTCGCGCCTGGTCGCGCCACCACGTGTGGCGGCAGCGCCGGCAGCACTCGAATGCCGGGTGACGGAGGTCTTTCGGCCAAAGGCGCTGGACGGATCGCCGACAAGCGCTGTCGTTGTCGCCGGCGAAGTGGTCGGCGTATACATCGATGACGCCTTCCTGACAGACGGTCTGTTCGACATCACCAAGGCAGGCAACGTCGCTCGCCTCGGCTATATGGAGTATGCCAGCGTCGACGAGGTGTTTTCGATGCGCCGGCCGCGCTGGGACAAGGACTAATCCTTGGGTCGAACCGCCGTCCGCCGCGTCGGCGGGTTCCCTGGCCGTGGGCACGCGAAAGCGATTCCCCTTTATTTGAACACAGGCTAAGAGAGCGGCTTCGGCGATGCGCTGGAGTCGGCGCATCGACCTTGGGGATATTGCGGGGCATCGGCTAAATGAAGAAACGAGACTCGCTGGGAATCCGGCTGCGCTACGGGTTTGACAAGAGCATGGCCGCCGGCCCGATCGCGCTGATCGGCTGGCTTGCCGTCGTTTCGCTGCTGATCATCGTCGTCGCCGCGAGTTTCCTTGCGGTGACCCGCATCGCGCCCGAAGGCGGCGAGCCGCTGAACTTTGTCGAAGCGTTCTGGGAATCGCTGATGCGCACGCTCGATTCGGGCACGATGGGCGGCGACACTGGCTGGGCCTTTCGTCTCGTCATGCTGTTCGTCACGCTTGCCGGCATCTTCGTCGTTTCGGCGCTCATCGGCGTGCTGAGCGCCGGCGTCGACAGCAAGCTCGATGAATTGCGCAAGGGCCGTTCGCGGGTGCTGGAGACGGATCACACGGTCATCCTCAACTGGTCGCCGTCGATCTTCGACGTCATCTCCGAACTCGTCATTGCCAATGCCAGCCGCCGACGTCCGCGCATTGTGGTCATGGCCAATATGGACAAGGTCGAGATGGAGGACGAGATCGCGGCCAAGGTCGGCAAGCTGGGCAATACGCGCATCATCTGCCGCAGCGGCGACCCGACCGATCTCTACGACCTTGCCATCGTCAATCCGCAGACCTCGCGGTCTGTCATCGTGCTGTCGCCGGACGGCGACGATCCGGATTCACAGGTCATCAAGACGGTGCTGGCGCTGGTCAACGACCCGAACCGGCGCACCGGCCCCTACAACATCGCCGCCGAGATCCGCGATGGCAAGAACGCCGAGGTCGCGCGCGTCGTCGGCGGAGCCGAGGTGCAGCTCGTGCTGGCCGACCAGTTGATCTCGCGCATCGTCGTGCATTCAAGCCGGCAGTCGGGCCTCAGCGGCGTCTATTCGGAGCTGCTCGATTTCGACGGCTGCGAAATCTATACGACCGAGCAGCCGGACCTCACCGGCAAGACCTTCGGCGAGGCGGTGATGGCGTATGAACACTGCGCGCTGATCGGGCTTTGTGACCAAGAGGGACGCGTCAATCTCAACCCGCCGTCGGACCTGGTGATCGGCAAGGACATGCGCGCCATCATCGTCGCCGAGGACGATGCGGCGATAAAGCTGGGGAGCGCTGGCATCAAGATCGACGCGGCGGCGATCCTCGAGCCGCGGCCCGTCGAGACGAAGCCGGAGCGCACGCTTGTCCTAGGCTGGAACCGGCGCGGCCCGATCATAACCTACGAACTGTCGCGCTACGTCGCGCCTGGTTCGATCCTGACCATAGCGGCCGATACGCCCGACCTCGAGCAGGAGGTTGCCGGCCTGCCGGTCGCCAGTGACAATCTGTCGGTCTACTGTCGCGTCACGGACACGTCGAGCAGCTCCGCTCTGGCAAGCCTGGACGTGCCTTCCTACGACCATGTGCTCGTCCTCGGCTATAGCGAGACCATGGCAGCGCAGCCCGCCGATACGCGCACGCTGGTAACGCTGCTGCATCTGCGCAAGATCGCGGTTGACGCCGGTATGCACATCAGCATCGTCAGCGAGATGATCGACGTGCGCAACCGAGATCTTGCGGCAGTCACCAAGGCCGATGATTTCGTCGTCAGCAACAGGCTGGTCAGCCTGATGCTGGCGCAGGCGTCCGAGAACCAGCACCTTGCCGCGATCTTCGACGACCTGCTCGACGAGAAGGGCTCCGAAATCTACATGCGTCCCGTCGCCGACTATGTCGCCGTCGACCAGCCGGTGACCTTCTGGACGATCGCGGAATCGGCGCGGTTGCGCGGCGAGATCGCCTTGGGTTACCGGCGCATTCGCGCCGGAGAAGCCGACCAGCGGGCGCTGGGCGGCGTCACCGTCAACCCGCTAAAGTCCGAGGCGTTGGCCTATCTGCCGGAGGACCGGATCATCGTGCTGGCGCGGGACTGAGAGCAGGGCGATCCACATCGTTTCACGAAAACGCCAAACCGGTCGAATGCCCTGTTTTGACGCAACTCGGAAAGACCGTTTCACACTTTTCCTGAAAATCGCTCTAAGCGGAAACGCCGGCCGCCCTGGCACGCGCCAGAAGCCGCTCGGCCAGCCGCAGATGCGGGCGGTCGTACATCTTGCCGTCGATGCCGACGACGCCGGGATTTCCCGCCGCCTGGAACGCCGCGACGATTGCCGTCGATTGCCTCACCGCCTCGACCGACGGCGTGAAGGCGGCGTTGATGACCGGCACCTGATCGGGGTGGATCGCCATCTTGCCGGTGAAGCCGTCGCGCTCGGCTTCAGTGCATTCCGCTTTGAAGGCGGCCATGTCGCGAAAATTCGGGAAGACGGTGTCGATCGCCGCAACCTCCGCCGCGGCAGCGGCGAGTATGGTCATGACACGAGCGTGGCGGAAAACGTCGGTGTAGCGGCCATGCTCGTCGCGGACCGCACGTGCACCAATCGCCGCCGACAGATCTTCCGCTCCCCAGGTGAGACCGGCAAGCCGCGCGCTGGTTTCGGCATAGGTCGCGGCCGCCAGCACGCCTGCCGGCGTTTCGGTGATGATCGGCAGGATCTTGATCGCGCCATCGGCCAGGCCGTTTTCGGCCTCGTGCACCCTGAGCTTTGCCGAGAGATGCTGCACATCCTGGCCGCTGTTCGACTTGGGCAGCATGATGCCGTCGGGTCTTGCCGGCACCAATGCCGCCAGGTCGTCATCGGTCAGCCCGGTCGACAGATCGTTGACCCTGACATAGATGACCGAGCTGGTTTGCGCCCAGCGTTCGACGATGAAACGCGCCGCCACTTCGCGCGCCAGCGCCTTGTTGTGCGGCGCCACGGAATCCTCAAGGTCGACGATGACCACGTCGGCACCGGCTCCCAAACCCTTTTCCAGCTTCTTCTGGGAATCGCTGGGGACAAATAGCAGCGAACGCATGTTTCAGGTCGCCTTCTTCAGCATCATCGCTTGCCGCGTGCATTTGGCGACGAGATCGCCGTGTTGGTTGTAGGCGCGATGCTCGAATTCGACGATGCCGCGATCGGGTTTCGACCTGGACTCGCGCACCGAGATGACTGTTGTCTCGACCCGGATGGTGTCGCCATGGAAGACCGGATGCGGAAACACGGTTTCCTTCATGCCGAGATTGGCGACCGTTGTGCCGACTGTGATGTCGTTGACCGAAATGCCGATCATCAGGCCGAGCGTGAACAGCGAGTTGACCAGCGGCTTGCCCCACTCGCTCTTGGCAGCAAAATCGAAGTCGATGTGCAGCGGCTGCGGGTTCAGCGTCATGACCGAAAACAGCATGTTGTCGCTTTCGGTGACGGTCTTGCGCAGCGTGTGCTGGAAGACGTGGCCGACAACGAACTCCTGGAGATAAAGCCCGGCCATTTTCTCTCGCCTCCACTAGCTGACGGTTGATATGCGCTGCACCCAGCGCTCGCAAGCCAGTTAATGAACATGGTGAACCGTTCGTAAACCATTTCTGCCTACCGTCTCCACGGGGCCAGGAGCGTTCTGGCAAGGGGCGTAAGCAGGCGGCATGGTTGTTTCGCATTTTTTGAGATGGATTTGCACGGCCAGGGTGACAGAGCGCGCCGCCGCGGCAAGCGCACTTGCCCGAGCCTACGTCAATTCCGATCTGCCGTTCGAGGACCGTTGCGCCGCGGAGGCGGCGCTGACGCTGTTGCTCGACGATGCTTCGTCGAAGGTGCGTCTGGCGATGGCCGAGGCACTGTCGATGAGCCACCACGCGCCATTGCAGATCATCAGTGTGCTGGCCTCCGACCAGCCGGAAGTCGCCGGCATGGTGCTGGCGCGTTCGCCGTTGCTTACCGACGCCGATCTGATCAACCGCGTGGCCTCAAGTCCGAAGGCGACGCAGAAACTGATCGCCGACCGGCCGGTGGTCTCGATGGCGCTGTCGGCGGCCATCGCCGAGATCGGCGAGGCCGAAGCTTGCGCCGTGTTGCTGGCCAACAGCGGTGCGGACATCGCCTCGCTCAGCTTCCGCCGCATGGCTGAACGCTACGGCCATCTGCCTCTGGTTCGTGAGGCGCTGATCTCGGATGCCCGGCTGCCTGCCGACTGTCGGCATATGCTGCTCGTCAAGCTCGGCGAGATGCTGAAAACGTCGCCGTTGGTCATGGCAATGATGGGCGCGGCGCGCGCCGACCGCGTCATGCGCGATGCCTGCGTCAAGGCTTCGGTAACTCTGATCGAGGGCACGCGCCAGGAAGAACATGCCGCACTAATCGAGCATCTCAGGCTGCGCGGCGATCTCACCGCCAGCTTCCTCATCCGCACCATCGCGCATGGCAAGGTCGATTTCTTCGGCTCGGCGCTGGTCGCACTCAGCCAGCAGTCCGAACAAAGGGTGAGGGCGCTGCTTGCGGGCGGGCACGATGTCGCCTTGCAGGCGTTGTTCCGCAGCGCCGGCCTCGCCGCCGCCACACACGCCATCATCCTGCGCGCATTGAAGATCTGGCGCGAGGTCGCCAACGGCAAGCGCGTCGCCGGTGTGCAGGAGGTCAGCTGGCTGATGCTCAAGGAAGTGGGTGGACAGTCGGCGGAAGGCGATCTGGCCGCGCTGGTCAAGTCGATCCATCTCGACGCGCTGCGCGAGAACGCGCGGGGTCATGCGCTGGCGATCGCCGCCGCCTAAAGTGTATCGATATTCAGGTGATGCCGGCCTGACCTGAATATCGATACACTTGAGCACGCTAGCTTCTATTTCTCGTGAAGAAATCCGGGAAATCCTCCATCGCCGCGGCGATGATGCGCAGCGATACCGCTATCTGCAGCAATTCGCCGGTGCCGTTTCGCTGGGCGATGTTTGCCGCATATTGGCGGGCGACGGCGACGGTCGACGTCTGCGGATCGCCGAGGGCGCGAAAGAGCAGTTCGCGCGCCAGCGCCCGCAGGAAGTTGGTGATCGAAACTGCGGTCTCCGATGGGATGGCATGGCTTTGGCTTGCTCCGCGCAGCCGGAGGATCTCCAAGCCGACGGTGACGGCGGCGACGCCGCCGCCTAAGACAGCATCGCCCCTGCTGCCGGCATTCTGCACCAGAGGCATCAACTGGTTGATGCGATCATAGGCGAGGCTCTCGAAGGCCGAGCGCCTCGGCACACGCTCATGCAGGCAAAGCCGCGCCAAATCCTCGCGCATGGCGCGCACGATGCGGTTGGCCGCGAGCCACGGATCGGCGGGCAACACGACGATGAAGACGCCGATCGCCAGCAGAATGCCGACCAGGATCGATGCCGAACCGGCGAAGAAGGGGCCGGGATCGTAGGTCATCGCCTGATGCGGACTGAGGAAGGCGAGGAAGTTGATGGCGAAGGCCGTCGCCACGCCGACATAGCGTGGATTGGCCATCGCCAGCGCCGTGGGCACCAGGATCGGCACGACAAACAGCATGAACCAGCCGAAGCCGGGCAAGGCGGGCAACGCGATCTGGCCGACAAGAAAGGCAAAGGGCAAAGCGAGCAACGTTCCCTTGAAGAACCCCCAGGCGACCTGCACAGGGTCGGGACGGGCCGCAAACAGGCTGGATACGACGGCAACGAGAATGACCGTGCCGGCCGCTTCCGACCATTTCGTCGTCAGCCAGAAGGCGGCGACCAGCAAGGTGGCCAAGGCAGCGCGCACGGCATTGCGCGATGCGCCGGAGTAGTCGCGATGCACCACCAGCGCGGGCTGCCTGCTGCCCCGGACCGGGCGCGTGGCGGGCGCGCGCAAGGCATCGAGGCCGCGCAGCACCTGCTTGAACGCCTCGGCGAAATCGGCGGCGATAGTAAGGCGGGTGATGGTGCCGACCCAGTCGTCGCCCTGATCGGTCGGGGCATCGGGCATTTGCCGGGCCTTGGCTGAAATGGCGTCAAGTCGCGTCATCCAGGGCGCGGTGTCGTCCAGCGCGCCGGGTTTCGCAGCCAGTTCGCTGACAAGGGCGTGCAATTCCGATCGCACCGGGATGAGTGCGGCGTTCTTAGGGGCAGCGTGCGAATGCAGCGCGCGTGCCGCCGAGAGGGCCGAGAGCAGCTGTCCGATGGTGCGTCGGACCGGATGGGAGCGCGGCGCAAAGCTCGGCGCTTCCAGCCTGGCATAGGCGCGCATCTCGCCGAGCGTCTGGGTGTCGGCGACCAGCTTTCGGTGCAGGCCGGACAGCGTTGCCGGATCGCCGCCGGAGAATGCGCCGCCGGCGTAAGTCGCAAGATCGAGAATGCAGCGTTTCAGCCGCGAGACGATGGCGTCGCTGGCCAGTCTTGGCAGGATCAGCCGGCTGGTCAGGCCGGCGCAGATGATGCCGAGCACGATCTCGGCACAGCGCGCGACTGCGAGGTCGACGACGAGGTGCGGCTGTCCGAAGGCGGGCAGGCCGATGATCATCGCGGTGTAGCCGGCAAGGGCGGCACCGTAGGCTTCGGGATTGCGCAGCAGCGACGAGACGAAGGTGCAGATGCCTATCCAGAGGGCAAGCACCGTCACCAATACCCAGGGGCCGGTGCCGAACACCGTCGTGATGCCTATCGCAGCCATGCCGCCGACCAGCGTGCCGAGCAACCGGTAGAAGCCCTTCGCCAGCACCATGCCGGCAACCGGCTGGGCGACGATGAACACCGTCATCATGGCCCATTGCGGGTGGTCGAGCTTCAACGCATAGGCGGCCAGCAGCGCGATCAGGCCGGCCGAAACGGTGCGCAGGGCAAAAATCCAATCCGAGCGCGTAGGTTGCGCCAACCCGGAAAACCTTGCCTCGAAATAGCTCGTCAGCCGCGCCCAGATCACACACTGGTCTCCGTATGAGAAGCGCAGGCTAAACCGGCTGGCGGCTAGATATCCAGCACTTCCGTCTCGGCGAATTCGGCGCGTTCCTGGATGAAGCGGAAGCGCGCTTCCGGCTTGGTGCCCATCAGCGCATCGACGGCATCCTTGGTCGCCGTCTCGGCGTCGATCACATCGATCCGAAGCAGCGTGCGCTTCCTCGGGTCCATGGTGGTTTCCTTGAGCTGCGCGGCCATCATCTCGCCCAGACCCTTGAAACGGCCAAGCTCGACCTTGCCGCGCCCGGTGAATTCGGTGCGCAGCAGTTCGTCCTTGTGCGCGTCGTCCCGAGCATAGGCGACCTTGCCGCCTTGCCTGATCGAGTAAAGCGGTGGCACCGCCAGATAAAGGTGGCCGCCACGCACCAGCGCCGGCATTTCCTGGTAGAAAAAGGTGATCAGCAACGAGGCGATGTGGGCGCCGTCGACGTCGGCGTCCGTCATGATGATGACGCGGTCGTAGCGCAAATCCTCATCGCGGTATTTCGACCGCGTGCCGCAGCCGAGCGCCTGAATCAGGTCCGAGATCTGCTGGTTGCCGGCGAGCTTGTCGTTGCCGGCGCTGGCGACGTTGAGGATCTTGCCGCGCAGTGGCAGCACCGCTTGGCTGGCGCGGTCGCGCGCCTGCTTGGCCGAGCCGCCCGCCGAGTCACCTTCGACGATGAAGAGTTCGGCACCGGCCGCGGCATTCTGCGTGCAGTCGGCGAGCTTGCCGGGCAGCCGCAATTTGCGCACCGCGCTCTTGCGCGAAACTTCCTTTTCCTGGCGCCGGCGCACCCGTTCGTCGGCGCGCGCGATTACCCATTCGAGCAGCTTCGATGCTTCCTGCGGATTGTCGGCCAGCCAATGATCGAACGGATCGCGGATGGCGGTCTCGACAATCCGAATCGCCTCTATCGTCGCCAGCCTGTCCTTTGTCTGGCCGACGAATTCCGGCTCGCGGATGAACACCGACAGCATGCCCGCCGCCGAGATCATGACGTCTTCTGAGGTGACGATGGATGCGCGTTTGTTGCCGACGAGATCGGCATAAGCGCGCAGGCCCCGCGTCAGCACGTTGCGGAAGCCGGCCTCGTGCGTGCCGCCTTCGCCGGTCGGGATTGTGTTGCAGTAGGAATTGATGAAGCCGTCGCCGCCGAACCAGGTCACCGCCCATTCGAGCGAGCCATGGCCGCCTTGCTTCTCGCTCTTGCCGGCAAAGATTTCGCGCGTCACCTGGAAATCGTCGCCGAGCGATGCCTTGAGATAGTCCTTCAGGCCGCCGGGAAAATGGAACTCCGCCTTGGCCGGCGTCTGGTCCTTTTCCTTGATCAGCGACGGGTCGCAGGTCCAGCGGATCTCGACGCCGCCGAACAGATAGGCCTTTGAGCGCGTCATGCGGTAGAGCCGCGCCGGCTCGAATGCCGCGCCCTTGCCGAAAATCTGCTCGTCGGGGTGGAAGCGGATTTTTGTGCCGCGCCGATTGTGGACCTCGCCCAACTGCTCGAGGCCGGTTACCGGGACGCCGCGCGAGAAGCGCTGGCGATAGAGTTGGCGGCCTCGCGCGACTTCGACCTCGAGATGGTCCGACAGCGCGTTGACCACGGAAACGCCGACGCCATGCAGGCCGCCGGATGTTTCGTAGACCTTCGAGTCGAACTTGCCGCCCGAATGCAGCGTCGTCATGATCACTTCGAGCGCTGGCTTCTTGAATTTCGGATGCGGATCGACCGGAATGCCACGGCCATTGTCGGTGACGGCGAGATAACCGTCGGCCGAGAGTTCGACATCGATGAAGGTGGCATGGCCGGCAACCGCTTCGTCCATCGAATTGTCGATGACCTCGGCGAACAGATGGTGCATCGCCTTGTCGTCGGTGCCGCCGATATACATGCCTGGCCGGCGGCGCACCGGCTCCAGCCCTTCCAGCACCTCGATGTCGGCGGCGCTATAGCCCTCGCTGCCGTCCTTTATCGCGGCAGGACGCTTCGTTGCTTGTACCAGCGGATCCGCCGGGCGCGCCGGTGTGCGAACCGGCGGCGGCTGCTTGTCCATATTGCCGAAAAGATCGTTGCTGTCGTCCATGCCTGCCATAGGGTCCGGTGCTGCGAATCACCTCACGATACTGCCACGCTTTTCAGCGCCAAGCGACCGAGGTTCCTGTTCCGTTCGGGGATCCGGCCCCTCTTACCCCAAAACCATTCGATAACCAAGCCGGCGGAAATAGGTCAAATGCCTCCGCGCAAGATTCCTGATTCTTTAACAATGCCGCCTAGCGTGAGCCCAACAAAACAAGAAACTGCGGGCATCAGGGGTTTCGGCGTGAGGGGCAAGGCCATATCGATGATCGGCATCGCCGCCGTTTTCGGCGCGATCTCGATCTTTGCCGCGGATTTCTGGGTCAAGAGTCAAGCCAAGGCCGATTCCGAAAAGACGGCGTCGATCGCAGCACCCGTCGCCCCTAAGGTCGCATTCAAGACCATCGTGGTGGCGAATGCCCCATTGCGCTATGGCATGGAACTCGACCGCACCAAGCTCAGCGAAATCCCCTGGCCGCAGGACTCCCTGCCGCAGGGCGCCTTCGCCACCATAGATGGTTTGCTCGGCGAGGGCAGCCGCGTGGTGCTGTCGCCGATCGAGGTCAACGAACCGTTGCTGCTGACCAAGCTGTCCGGGCCAAACGGCCGCGCGACGCTTTCGAATATGATGACGCCCGGGATGCGGGCTGTGACGATCCGCACCGACGAGATCGCCGGTGTCGGCGGCTTCGTCACGCCGGGCGACCGCGTCGATGTCGTGCTGACGCGCGACGCCGGCGAAATCCAGGAAGTGGCGAAGAATGCACAGGGAGCGGCCGGGTCAACGGTCACCTCCGAGATCGTCGTTGCCGATGCCAAGGTGCTGAGCGTCGGGCAGGGTGCCGATGAGCGCCAGACGACACCGCAAATTTCCAATTCGGTGACCATCGAGGTGACGACTGACGGCGCGCAGAAAGTGGCGCTGGCCCGCACTGTCGGCACGCTGTCGCTGTCGCTGCGCTCGGCCAGCGAAGGTGGCGACGGCAAGGGCGGCGTCACCACCATCTCTTCGTTCGGCGGATCGGTCGCCTCGAACGTGCAGGCTGCTGCCGGTTCGCTGTTCGATGCCGTGGTGAAAGAGCCGGAGAAACCGAAGTTCAAGACCGTCATCGTGACGCGCGGCACAAAGGCCGAGGAATACCAGGTTCCTTCGCGGGACCAAAAATAGAAGCCAGTGGGGACTGGGCGAGGAACGGGACGATGTTGGGGTTGATTACATTTCGGGTCGCGGGGCGGTTGCGCGTTTTGCGCACCATGGCTGTCGCGGCTTCGTTGGCTGCCGCCGCGATGCTGGCCTTCGGCACCTCGGCAAGGGCCGACAACGACATTGTCTATGTGTCGTCGACCAAGAACGCGTCCATCAAGGTTGCCAAGGGCAAGCCGAAGACGATCATGACCAGCGCCGCATTCTACCAGATCGTCATCGGCGATCCGGACATCGCCAACGTCAATCCGTTGACCGATAAATCCTTCTATGTGCTGGGCAACAATCTCGGCACCACGGGCATCGCACTGTTCGACGAAAAGAAGCAGCTTGTCGGCACCGTCGACATCGAGGTGACGCTCGACACCGACCAACTGGCCAGCACCATTCGCGCCAGCGTGCCGGATGCCAGGATCAAGGTCGGCTCGGCCAATGGCCGTGTCGTGCTGTCGGGCGAGGCGGATGACGCGGTCGCCGCCGACAAGGCAAACAAGATCGCGACGCGCTTTTCCGGTGCCGAAGAGGTGATCAACTCGGTCAACATCTCGTCGTCGCAGCAGGTCCAGCTCAATGTCCGCTTCGTCGAGATCAACCGCCAGGCGGGCCAGGATCTGGGCGCCAAATACGCAGCCAATTTTGCCTATGGCCTTGGTGGGCGTGATGTGACGATCGATCCGGGTACTGTGCCGGCCGCCGGCACAGGCGAGATCATCGGACGGCTGTTGTCGAACGGCGTGTCGATCGATATCGCCATCAAGGCGCTGGAAGAGCGCGGCCTGGCGCGGCGGTTGGCCGAGCCGAATTTGATCGCCCGTTCCGGCCAGACCGCGAGCTTCCTCGCCGGCGGCGAATTCCCGATCCCGGTCTCCGAGGACAACGGCAAGATATCGGTCAGCTACAAGAAATACGGCGTCAGCCTGGATTTCACACCGACCGTGCTGAAGGACGGGCTGGTCAGCCTAGACATCGCGCCGGAAGTCTCCTCGATCGACGCGTCCGCGTCCTACAACATAGGCAACATTGCAGTGCCTGGTTTCATCGTGCGCCGCGCCAGGACGTCGGTCGACCTGAAGAACGGCCAGAGCTTCATGATCGCCGGATTGCTGCAGTCGCAGAACGACATCACCACGTCGCGCATTCCGGGCCTCGGCAAGATGCCAGTGCTTGGGGCTCTGTTCTCGTCGAAATCCTATCAGCGGCGCGAGACCGACCTGGTCATCATCGTCACTCCCTATCTGGTCAAGCCGGTCGATCCGTCGAAGAAGCTCGTGGAACCGACCGACGGCACGCAGCCGGCCAGCAACGCCGATTATTTTCTTAACAACACCGAAGAAGTGAAGGGCTCCGATACCGGCCGCACCGTGGCGCTGGCCGACGGCCGTGTCACCCAACCTGCCGCGTCCGCTTCGGCGGGGCATTTCCTCGACCTGCCGAAGGACTGAAGCCATGCGTCTGGTCTTGAGATCGAGCGTCGCCTTGCTGCTGGCCGGCCTTGCCGCTGGCTGCACCAGCGACGACTATGTGCGCAGCGAGGGGCCGACGACGGGCGCCGGGGAGGCGCAGGCCGCCAACACTGTCATGCAGATGGTCGATCCCTGGAAATATGGGGTCCAGAACACCAGGCTTAAGGTGCCCGCCCAGCGAGGCAACGTCGACCCCCCCGCTACACCCGATCAGGCGGCCGATGCGAAAGGGTCGCAGAGCGGCACAACCAACTGACCCAACGCGACGACCTGACAGGCTGACAGAATGGCAAACGGCATCAAGACCAGGAAGATCCTGCTCGTATCGACCGACAGGACCTTTGTGCAGGACACCCGAACCGCATTCGCGGCCTCCGAGGTCATCCAGCTCTCGACAGTGGAGAAGCACGTCACCGAGCTGCGCGGCGAGATCCAGGAAGCCGACTTCGGCGCCATCATCGTCGACATGGACGCGGCAAGGCTGGAGGAGGTCGAGTCGCTGCAGCGCATCATGCGCCGGCTGGAAGACAAGGTGCCGGTCGTCGTCGTCACGCAGGAGTTCAACGCGGCCGCGGTGCGCATTCTGGTGCAGCTCAAGGTCGCGGATTTTCTGGTCAAGCCGATCACCACCGCCGATCTCGTGCGATCCGTGGTGCGGGCGCTGCAAGGCCCCGGGCGCGAGGAAAACACCGAATCGCAGATCTACACCTTCATGCCGGCAGCCGGCGGCGTCGGCACCACGACGCTGGCGCTGCAAACCGCCTTCCAGCTGCATCACTCGGTCACGCGGGGCGCGTCGACCTGCGTGGTGGACCTCAATTTTCAGCAGGGTGCCTGTGCCGAATATCTCGACCTTGAACCGCGTTTCGACATCACCGAGATCGAAAACCAGCCCGAACGCCTCGACCGCCAACTGCTCGACGTGATGCTGTCGAAACACGCCAGCGGGCTCTGCGTGCTGGCTGCCCCCACACATCCATCGGAAATGCGCTCGTTCAAGACCGATGTCGTGGTGCGCATGCTCGATCTCGTCTCGGCCTATTTCGACAATGTCGTCATCGATATGCCGCGCACCTGGTTTCCATGGACGGAGACCGTGCTGCTCGGTTCCAACAAGCTCTACATCGTAGCCGAAATGACGGTGCCGTGCCTGCGCCACACGCAGCGGCTGATCCAGGCGGTCTACGAGACCGCCGGTAAGGAAGTGAAGCCGAATGTCATCGTCAACCGTTTCGAACAGAAGATGTTCGACAACGGCATCAAGCAGGCGGACGTCCAGGAAATCCTGGGTGAGCATTTCGTCGGCGGCATAGCCAACAACTACCGGCTGGTGCGCGAGGCGGTCGATCGCGGCGTGCCGCTGCACGAGATCGATCCGAACGCCAATGTCATCAACGATCTGAAGAAGATCATCCTGCCGGAGGAGGCAATCCCAACCCGGGCAAAATCGCGCTCGCTGTTTGGCATGGGCCGTGGATTGCTGAAGAGGAAGGCCGGATGACCAGCCGCTTTTCCACCCTGCAGAACCGCGATTCACGTCCGCAGCGCGCGCCTGAGCCGATGCCCGTCGCCCATCATGCCGTCGTCATTCCGACGAGCCGAAAGGCGTTGCCGGCCAAGCCTGAAGCAGCGCCCGCAAAGAATGCCAACAAGGTGCTCGATGCGCGCGTGCGTATCCACAGGCTGCTGCTCGAGGAGATCAATCTTGTCGCGCTGGAGCGTTTGCCCAAGGGTGAGATGCGCCGGCAAGTGCATGATTTCGTGTCGGAAAAGATCAAACAGGAGCGGATGGCGATCAATACCGTCGAGCTTGACGCGCTGGTTGACGACATCGTCGACGAGATGGTCGGCCTCGGTCCGCTCGAGCCACTGCTCAAGGACCCCGACATCAACGACATCCTGATCAACGGTCACCTGAACTGCTTTGTCGAAAAGAAGGGCAAGCTGCAGCCGGTCCACATTCCGTTCAAGGATGAGGCGCATCTCTTGCGCATCGTCAACAAGATCGTCGCCGCGGTCGGGCGTCGCGTCGACGAATCGCAGCCGATGGTCGATGCACGCATGCTGGACGGCTCGCGTTTCAACGCGGCCATTCGTCCGGTTGCGGTCGACGGGCCGCTGGTCTCGATCCGAAAATTCTCCAAGAACAAGCTCGGCCTGCACAAACTGGTCGAATTCGGCGCCATCACACAGAACATGGCCGAAGTGCTGGCGGCGGCCGTGCATGCCCGCAAGACGACGATCATTTCGGGCGGCACCGGCACCGGCAAGACGACCATGCTCAATGCGTTGTCAGCCTTCATACCGGAAGATGAGCGCCTGATCACCATCGAGGATGCGGCCGAACTCCAGCTGCAGCAACCGCATGTCGCGCGCATGGAGACGCGTCCTGCCAACATCGAAGGCCATGGCGAGTTGAAGCAGCGCGACCTGGTCAAGAACGCGCTGCGCATGCGTCCCGACCGCGTCATCCTCGGCGAGTGCCGCGGCGAGGAGGCCTTCGACATGCTGCAGGCGATGAACACCGGCCACGAAGGCTCGATGGCGACCATCCATGCCAACACGCCGCGCGACGCCATTTCGCGGCTTGAGCAGATGCTTGGCATGACCGGCATGCCGATGACGGTGCAGTCGATCCGCAGCCAGATCGCCAGCGCGCTCGACCTGATCGTCCAGCTGACGCGCCTGTCTGACGGCAAGCGCAAGGTGACCAGTGTCGCCGAGGTGACCGGCATGGAAGGCGACGTCATCCAGATGCAGGAGATATTCCGCTTCGTGCGCACCGGCATGGAGGCCGACGGCAGGATCCTCGGCCATTACGAGGCGACCGGCATCCGGCCGCGATTCCTCGAGGATTTGCGGGCCATGGGCATCGAGTTCCCCGGACGATATTTCGAACCCGGCCGGCCGCAGGAGTAGCCAAATGTTCGACGGATTCAGCGCGATTTATGTCGTCTATGCCGCGGCAGCCCTGACCGGCATCCTGATCGCCGAGGCCTGCTACCTGCTTTATGCCGGCCGCAGCGACAAGCGCACAGCCATCAACCGGCGCATGAAACTGCAGGAAAACAAGATCAGCCAGGAGCAGGTGCTCGTCCAACTGCGCAAGGAGCGCGGCCTTGACGCGGGCACGCCGCTGTTTTCACCGGACCGGTTCCGCGCGTTGCGAATCCAGTCGGGCATGATCATGCCGGTCCCGAAATTCCTGATGATTACCTGCGGTGTGGCGATGGCCATGGCCTTGGTCGCCATCTGGTACGGCTTGCCGCCGCTGATGGGGCTTGTGCTGTTTGTGATGCTTGTGCCGATTCTGCCGGTGCTGACGCTGCGTTTCAAGCGCAAGCGGCGGCTGAAGCGGTTCGGCGTACAGCTGCCGGAGGCACTGGAGCTGATCACGCGTGGTCTGAAGGCCGGCCACCCGGTGCCGGTGGCGATCGCCATGGTGGCGCGCGAGATGCCGGACCCGATCGGCTCCGAATTCGGCGTCATCGCCGACGAAGTGACTTATGGCTCCGATCTGGTGTCGGCGCTGAACTCGCTCTTCGACCGGGTCGGTCAGGAGGATCTGCCGCTGTTCGTCACCGCCGTCTCGATCCAGACCAGTTCGGGCGGCAATCTGCGCGAGATCCTCGACGGCCTGGCGACGACGATCCGCGAGCGCGGCAAGCTGCGCCGCAAGGTGCGCGCCATCGCGACAGAGGGCCGGATGTCGGCCTACATCCTGACGGCGGTCCCGGTATTGCTGTTTACCGCCATCATGGCGCTGATGCCGGGCTTCTACCGCGACGTCTGGGACGTGCCAAAGACATGGTACCTGATGGGGGGCTCGATCACCTGGCTGATGCTCGGCAATCTGATGATGTTCAAGATGTCGAATTTCAAGTTCTGACATGCAGGGCTTTGTCGAATTCCTCGCCTCGCTTGCGCCGACCTCGTTGATGCCGGTGGCCGTCCTGCTGCTGGCCGCGGGTGCTGCCGCGTTCGCCTGGCCGATGATGGCGGCGAAGGGCGATCGCAACGAGGTCAAGCGCCGGCTCAAGGTCGATGACGGTCCCGTCGCCGCGAAACCCGAGCCGGTGCAGAAGAAGAATACCGGCGTCGTGCGCGAGAAGGCGGTTAAGAGGGCGCAGGAATTCTACGCCAGGAGCGATCCGGAAAATGTCGCCCGGCTGCGCATGAAGCTTATCCAGGCGGGATATATGGAGCCGCGCGCTGTCGGCATGTTCTTCCTGATCCGGTTCACCGCGATGGTCGGCACGGCAATCGGCGTGTTCGTGCTCAACCGGTGGATGGCGAGCCCCGACGCGACGATGGCCAGCCGCTGGACATTCGTCATCCTGTCAGGAGCGGCCGGCTATTTCCTGCCCGGCCTGGTGCTGAGCCAGAAAGTGCGCGAACGCAGGCGTGAGTACCGCAACGGCTTTCCCGATTTCATGGACCTGATGATCGTCTGCTCCGATGCCGGCATGAGCATGGAGGCCGGCATCGAGCGCGTCTCGAAGGAACTCGCCAAGACCTACCCCGCGCTTAGCCAAAACCTGCAGCTGGTGTCGCTGGAGCTGCGGGCCGGGCGCAGCCTTGACGATGCGCTGAAGGCACTCGCCGATCGCCTCAGCCTGGACGAGGTGCGTTCCTTCGCCACGCTGCTGCAACAGTCCAAGGAACTCGGCACCAGCCTGTCGGGGGCGCTGCGCGTCTTTTCCGACGACATGCGCCACAAGCGCATGTCGCTGGCCGAGGAAAAGGCGCACGCTTTGCCGGCCAAGATGTCGGTGCCGGTGGTGGTGTGCATCCTGCCGGTGGTGTTGATGATCGCGGCCATTCCAGTCATCGTCAAAATGACGGCGCACTAGCGAGTGCCCACGGGAGCCCTAGCGAGGGGCTGATCACCGGTTACTCTGCCGAACTCGACGCCGCAACGTGAGAAGCCCATGCGAATTCTGCTGCGCACCCTCTTTCTCGGTCTTGTCGCCGCCGGCTTGTCGCCCGCCTTGGCCTTCGCCGGCGATTGCGGCGATGCCGCCGCACTGGTGCAGCAGGCCTATCCCAAGGCTCAAAAGAGCGCCGACGGCGCCTCGTTCACGCTCGAGCCCCATATCAGCATCGCCCTGACGGATAGCGATGCGCCATTTGGCCTGGTCTGCAAAATCTGGCCCGCCCGTGACGACCTGCTCTTGGTCGCGGTGCCGCTTACCGACAGCGCCCAGTCCCGCGACGACGGGCATGTCGGCGATATCGAGCTTCTGGTCGTCGACAGGAACAGCCTGGAGGTGCGCCAGCGCTTGCTCCAGCCAGGGCTGATCACCGATGATGCCATCGACATCCGCAAGATCGAATTCGATACCGGCCGCTACAGGCTGGCGCCCGATGTCGGCGCCTTCGGCCTGCGCATCGAAATGGCAAACCGTTCGCAGCCCAATCCCTTCAGGGAAACCGACCTGCGGCTCTATGCCCTCGCCGGCGATGCCCTGCGCCTGGTGCTCGACGGCATCGACGTGGCCGGCTTTGGCGGCGAAGGCGACGGCAGTTGCGCGGGATCCTTTCAGTCGAGCCAGGTCAGCCTGGCGATGAGCCCGGCAAGCCACCATGGCTATCACGACATCACCGTGGTCGAGCGGGTGGATACGGACAATTGGTCCGCCGATGAGAATGGTGAGTGCCAGTCTCACCCCGGCAAGTCCGTGAAGCGCACCTACCGGCTGCGCTATGACGGCAGTCGCTACCAGTTTCCCGAGGGGCTCAAAGCCTTGGAGCCGTGAAGCCTTCCACTCATGCCTGGGTGGTTAATGGCTGGTGTGCGCGAAATCAAATTTTAGCGGCATTTCGGCACCGAAGTTTAATTGCCGCTAATGTAGTTTGTTTCCTGGAGAACGACCCGGCAAATCGGGCGATGAGGCAGGGGCATGCGTCGCAATAACTTCACGGCAATGGCCGCCATGGCGGCCGTCTTGATGATGTCTGGCTGCACGACGGGTGGCGTCGATACCACCAAGACCACCGCTATCCAACCGGCGGCAAAGGACATCGACACCTCCGATCTGGCGCAAGGCAAGGCGCAGTTTCGTGACGCTAATTACGGCCTCGCCGAAAAGCACTTCCGCAAGGCCGTCGAGTTGAAGGCGGACGATGCGGAGGCCTGGATGGGGCTCGCTGCTTCCTATGATGAACTCGGCCGCTTCGACTTCGCCGATCGCGCCTACGGCCAGCTTTTGAAAGTCGCAGGCCGCAAGCCACAGATCGTCAATAACATGGGCTATTCGCAACTGCTGCGCGGCAATCGCAAGATGGCCAAGGCGTTGCTGCTCGAAGCGAAGGCGGGCATGACGGATACCACGGTCGTCAACGCCAATCTGGCCTTGCTGAACAAGGGTTGATCTGGTCGTTGCTTCCTACTCCTTGTCTTGACGCAATTCCCGAGGGAAAGCGCTATACGCTTTTCCCGGGAAAACCGTTTCACACTTTTCCTGGAATTGCTGTAGGGGTCCGGTTTCGGGACATAAGGCATCGACGCTTTGTAAACCCTATCGGCAGGTTGCGTCGAAAGATCGGCTGAAAACCATGTCTGAGAGCTGCGGCTAACCTAGAATACAGCGCAACCCGCCGACGCTCGAGAGGCCTTCGCCCAATATGCTGGACTTCAGTTCGCTCCTGCTCGCAGCCGCGCTGTCGGGCATCTGCCTTAGCGTCACCATGTTTGCGATCTGGTTCACCGCGCCCAAGGCAGGCTTCGTGCTGACGGTGGCGTGCGGCATTCTGGTGCTCGTCGCGCATGTGGTCCTGTTCTGGCAATACACCAAGGATCCCGATCCACTGCTTTGCCAGATCGTGCTTGCGTTGCTCAGCCTGGGTTTCCTGATTATTTGCGTGTCGGCCATGCAATATCTGGGCGTGCCCGGCTACAGACGTGCCGTTGCGCCGGCGGTTGCCGCCATGGCTGTCTGTGCCGCCGTCAGCTTCCTGGGCCTTGACGGCGTCGGCTTCATCGTCACCTACACCACGGTGACGGCGCTGCTGTCGGCGATCGGCGCCATGTTCTGGATCAACGGCAGCCATGATCGCCGGATCCTGCTTATGGTTTCGTTTCTGAGCGGAACCTGCGCGGTTTCGTTTGCGCTTTGTGGCGTGGTTCTGCTGACCAAAGGGCAATGGACGCTCGCGGTCGCGCCCGACAACTGGGCCGAACGGCTGAATTCCGTCGTGGCCGTGGCCTGCATGACCGGGCTCGGTGCCTTGACGCTCTCGCTCCACCATCTGCAGGCGCAGATCGAGCTGAAGGCCGAGACCATGACCGATCCGCTGACGGGGTTGATGAACCGCCGGGCGTTGACGTCACTCTACGGTGAGCGGAGTTTCGGTCCGTTCATGTCCGTCGTCATGTTCGACCTCGATCATTTCAAGCGGACGAACGATGTCTATGGTCACCCGGTCGGGGACCAGGTCCTGTGCCGCTTCGCCGCGGTCATCAAGAAATATGCCAGGACCGGCGTCGACGCCTTTCGCCTGGGTGGCGAGGAATTCGCCGTCGTCATGTCGCGAATGACGGAAGAGAAGGCGCATGATCTCGCCAGCAAGATCTGTGTGGCCTTCGGCACCGAGATCGTCTCCACCCAACTCGGCAAGTTGCGCAGCACGGTCAGCGGCGGCCTCGGCTTTGGCGAGGTAAGCGGCCGCACCCTCGATGACGTACTTGCCGAAGCCGACGCGGCGCTCTATTCCGCCAAGCGCGCCGGTCGAAATTGCGTCATCGGTCGGGCGGCACTAGGCAAGGCCGACCCGGTCGAGCCGGCCTTGCGCTCCGCTTAATTATTCCGCCGCGCCCAGATAATCCGACAGAGGTGGGCACGAGCAGACCAGGTTGCGGTCGCCGGCGACATTGTCGATGCGTGACACCGGCGGCCAGTATTTGGCCGCCGTATCGGCGTCACCGGCAGGATAGGCCGCTTCCAGGCGCGAATAGGGATGGGTCCACTGGCCGGCCAGCGCCTCGGCGGCGGTGTGCGGCGCGTTGACCAGCGGATTGTCCGTCAAAGGCCATTCGCCCCTGGCCACTTTCGCTGCCTCGCCAGAAATGGCGATCATCGCCTCGCAGAAGCGGTCGAGTTCGCGTTTGGGCTCGGACTCGGTTGGCTCCACCATCAGCGTGCCGGCGACGGGGAACGACATGGTCGGCGCGTGAAAACCATAGTCGATCAAGCGTTTGGCGATGTCATCGACACTGATGCCGGCGCTGTCCTTGAGCACGCGGGTGTCGAGGATGCATTCATGCGCGACGCGCCCCTGGCTGCCTTTGTAGAGCACCGGGAAATGCGCATCGAGCCGCGTCGCGATATAGTTGGCGGACAAAATCGCCGTTTCAGTCGCTTGCTTGAGGCCCGACGCGCCCATCATGCGGATATACATCCAGGTGATCGGCAGGATCGAGGCGCTGCCGAAGGGAGCAGCGGAAACGGCATGGCCCGAGCCTTCGGTGACATGGCCCGGCAAATACGGCTTCAGATGCGCCTTGACGCCGATCGGGCCGACGCCGGGCCCGCCGCCGCCATGCGGAATGCAGAAGGTCTTATGCAGGTTCATGTGGCAGACGTCGGCGCCGATGTCGCCTGGACGGGCAAGCCCAACCAGCGCATTGAGGTTGGCGCCGTCGAAATAGACCTGGCCGCCATGCTCATGGATCAGCGCGCAGAGATCACGCGCGCCTTCCTCGAACACACCGTGCGTCGAGGGATAGGTGAACATCAGCGCGGCAAGATTTGGCGCGTGCTCGGCCGCCTTGGCCTTCATGTCGTCCATGTCGATGTTGCCATCATCGGTGCAGCGCACGACGACGACGCTCATGCCGGCCATCGCAGCACTTGCCGGGTTGGTGCCATGCGCCGACGAGGGGATCAGGCAGACGGTGCGGTGATTGTCGCCGCGTGAGCGGTGATAGCCGCGAATGGCGAGCAGGCCGGCATATTCGCCCTGGCTGCCGGCATTGGGCTGCAAGGTGACGGCGTCGAAGCCGGTGATCTCCGACAGCCAGGCTTCCAGTTCGGTGATCATGGCGCGATAGCCGGCCGAGTGCGCGGCCGGCGCGAAGGGATGCAAATTGGCGATGCTTGGCCAACTCACCGGCATCATCTCCGCGGCAGCGTTGAGCTTCATGGTGCAGGAGCCCAGCGGGATCATGGCGCGATCAAGCGCCAGATCCTTGTCGGCCAGTCTGCGCAGGAAGCGCATCATCTCGGTTTCAGACTTGTTTTCATGGAAAACAGGTTGGGTCAGAAACTCCTTGCCGCGCGGCTTGCCCGGCACCGTGCGGTCGGCGGAGGCGCCGGCCTTGGCGCCGAACAGGGCCGCGATCGCGTCGAGATCGGCATCGGTCGAGGTTTCGTCGAAGCTGATGCCGACATGGTCGGCATCGATAACGCGCAGCAGCCGGCCGGTCTTTTCAGCCGCAGTGGCGATCTGCGCCGCCTTGCCCTTGGTCTTCACGGTCACAGTGTCGAAACGGCTCGCACCGATCACCGACACGCCTGCCGCATTGAGGCCGCTTGCGAGACGGTTGGTCAGCGCATGGATGCGCCCGGCAATCGCCTGCAGCCCGACGGGGCCGTGCCAGATGGCGTAAGCGGTCGCCATGTTGGCGAGCAGCGCCTGAGCAGTGCAGATGTTGGAAGTCGCCTTGTCGCGGCGGATATGCTGCTCGCGTGTCTGCAAGGCAAGCCGGTAGCCGGGCCGGCCCTTGCTATCGGTGGACTGGCCGACAAGGCGGCCGGGCATCAGCCGCGTCAACTTGTCGGAGACTGCGCAATAGGCGGCGTGCGGACCGCCAAAGCCCATCGGCACGCCAAAGCGCTGCATCGGACCGACTGCAATGTCGGCGCCAAGCTTGGCCGGCGCATCGGTCAGCGTCAGGCCGAGCGGGTCGGCGATGAAGACGACGATGGCGCCAGTGGCGCGCGCCTTGTCGATCGCTGCCTTGTGGTCGCCATAGACCCCAAACGTATCCGGCCAGGAGACGAGCAGGGCGGCGGTGTTGTCGTCGATCGTGTCGCCATTGATCTCGATGCCGAGCGGCTCGGCGCGCGTGCGCACCACGTCCAGCGTCTGCGGATGCGGCGTGCCGGCAAATGCGATCTTGGTGCGCTTGTCGCGGTGGTGGCGCAAGGCGATGCCGACGGCTTCAGCCACCGCCGTCGCTTCGTCGAGCAGCGATGCCGATGCCACCGGCAGACCAGTCAATTCGGTGACCAGCGTCTGGAAGTTGAACAGCATTTCCAGACGGCCCTGGCTGATCTCGGCCTGATAGGGTGTGTAGGCCGTATACCAGGCCGGGTTCTCGAACAGGTTGCGCTGGATCACGGGCGGCACATGAACGCCGTGGTAGCCGGCGCCGATGAAGCTCTTCAGCACCGTATTCCCTGCCATGACAGCCGAAAGCTCGGCCAGCGCCTCCGCCTCGCTTGCAGGTGCCGGCAGAGCGAGCGGCCGGTCGAGCCGGATCGACCTCGGCACCGACTGGCTGATCAGCGTCTCGACGGAGGGCACGCCGATAGTGGCCAGCATCGCTCTGGTGTCGTTGAGGCCGGGGCCGATATGGCGGGCCGAGAAGGGGTAGGGTGCTGCGGTCATGTCTTTCGAGTCCTGATGTCAGCCGATATGGGCTTTGTAAGCGGCTTCGTCCATGAGGCCGGCGAGCTGGCTTTCGTCGGCGAGCTTCATCTTCCACAGCCAGCCGGCCCCGGTTGCCGCCGAGTTGACCAGCGACGGATCCGACGACAGCGTGCCGTTGGCTTCGGTGATCTCGCCGTCGACTGGTGCATAGACATCGGAAGCCGCCTTGACGGATTCGACGACGACGGCGGTATCGCCCTTGCTCAGCTTCTTTCCGGTTTCGGGCAGTTCGACGAAGACGAGATCGCCGAGTTGTTCCTGCGCGTAATCGGTGATGCCGACGGTGGCGATGCCGCCCTCGACGCGGAGCCATTCGTGATCTGATGTGAAATAGGTCTTTGCCATTGAAATTATCCTTTGCGGTAGCGATGCGGCGTGAAGGGCAGGGAGCTGATATCGACGGGGATCTTCGTGCCGCGAACATCGGCGAAAACCCGTGTTCCGGGCTTGGCCAGGGGTGTCATGACATAGCCCATGGCGACCGGATGGCCGGCCGACGGGCCAAACCCGCCCGACGTGACATGGCCGGCGGGCTTGCCGTCGGCGTCAAAGAGCGCAGCACCGGCGCGCACCGGCTGGCGGCCTTCCGGCTTCAGCCCGACGCGCTTCTGCGCGGGCCCCCGTTCCACGGCAGCGCGGAGCGCATCGGCGCCGATGAAAGTGCCGGAAGCGCGAACCTCCTTTGGGATCGCCCACATCAGTGCGGCGCTGGCCGGGTCGATCTCGGGCGTGATGTCCTGGCCGTGCAGGCAGAGTCCTGCCTCCAGCCGCAGGCTGTCGCGAGCGGCCAGCCCGATCCACAGCACGCGTTCATCGCCAAGCAACTTCGCAACGAGATCGCGCGCATCGGCCTCCGGCAGCCCGATTTCGAAGCCGTCCTCGCCGGTATAGCCGGAGCGGCTCAGGAACCAGTTCCTGCGCGGTTCGACACCATGCATGAACAGCAGCGAGCCGGTCTCGATGCCGGCTCGGCAAAGGGCCGCCCAGGCTTCAGGACCCTGGATGGCCAGGAAGACGCGGTCGAGCGCCTCGACCCGGACGTCGAAATCCGCGGCAAGCGCATGCAAATGCTTTTCGTCGGCGACGGCATTGCCGGCGTTAGCGACCACCATGAACCTGATATCGCCGAGCCTGGTGACGATCAGATCGTCCAGAATGCCGCCTGCTTCGTTGAGGAAAAAGGACAGTTTGGATTGTGAGATTTCGAGAGCGCCGGCGTCCAGCGGGCAGGCGCGATTAAGCAGTGAAACCGCCTCCGGCCCGCTGACCTCGAACAGTTTCATATGCGAGATGTCGAACAGGCCGGCCTGTTCGCGGGTGTGAAGGTGTTCCTTCATGACGCCGGCCGGATAGGTCAGCGGCATCGACCAGCCGGCAAAGGCGCCAAAGCGCGCACCAGCGGCCACATGGATATCTTCGAGGGGAAGGTGTTTGCTGTCGTCGCCCGTCATGTCATCTCCAGAGTCGCACGCAATCGGTCGCGAATGGCGACCAGTCCGTGCCCCTCTGTCTGAAGCCTGAGAGACTTGCGCAGCCGGAACTCTGTCAGCGGCGCTTACACCTTCGGCGCGGGGGCAAGCCCCGACTTTCCAGAGTGTCTTTCCCGTCTACGGTTCTTTTGCCTGAGAGATTTCGGGCGATTTCCCCTTCGGCGGCAGCTTTCGCTGCTCTCTCCCGCAAACAGGTAGGACTCAGACCCTGAGTCCTCGACGCGCCATCCATAGCTTGTGCGCGACGGCTTGTCACCTGTCAGCGACATCTAAAGTGCGCCGCGCTGGCGATGCGCTTTAGGTCCTTGTGTTGACGCATGTCGTTCTCTCAAACCCGCGGCACACCTTGGGCGACATGCATTCGCCGACAAGTCTTCGCTAACCACGCCGTTTGCCGGTTTTTCAAGACACTGCTGATGTCTTGGCAGCCATGACGCTTTGGGCCGGCATTGGACGGCGGCGGACGGAGACGACAAATGGGCGAATTGATCATGAGTGCGCCGGTGGCGGGGCTGACCTCGAAAAGCCGCATCGCCGCGGAGGACGTGACGATGTTGCGCCGCGAGGTGTTCGGCGACGGTGTGGTGACGCGCGGCGAGGCCGAGGCGCTGTTTGCGCTCGATGCCACGGCGAAGGACAAATGCCCGGAATGGCCGCTTTTCTTCATCGAGGCGGTCACCGACTACATCGTCCACCAGGAGAAACCGTCGGGCTATATCTCGCAGGACAATGCCGACTGGCTGATCCGCACGATCTCGCGCGATGGCATGGTCGACAGCCGCACCGAACTCGAATTGCTGGTGCACGTGCTGGAAGAGGCGAGATCGTCGCCGGGCCAGCTTTGTGTCTATGCGCTGCAACAGGTCGCCCACGCCGTCATCGATGGCAAGGGGCCGCTGATGCTCGGCGGCGCACTGGTTCCCGGGCTGATCGCCAAAGCGGAGGTCGAACTGCTGCGCCGTATCCTCTATGCGCACGGTGGCGACGGCAACATTGCCGTCACGCGCGCCGAGGCAGAAGTGCTGTTCAAGATCAACGAGCGGACCGCCCATGCTAGCAACGATCCGTCCTGGAACGAGCTGTTCGTCAAGGCGATCGCCAATTTCGTCATGTGTTCCGCCGGTTATGAAGCGCCGACGCGCGATGTGGCACTACGCCGTGACACCTTCCTCGAACACGCCGATCCGGAAATCGGCGGCTTCTTCAGCCGCATGATCTCCGGCGGCCTCGCCGGCATCATGGAGGCCTACCGGTCCCCCGATGACATCGAGGCCGATTGGGAAGCCAAGAACAGGGCGGCAGAGGCGCTTGCTCGCCGCGCCGAGACGATCGATGCCGGCGAAGCCGGCTGGCTGGTCGAGCATATCGGCCTGGACCGGCCTCTATACGAGAATGAACGCGCCTTGCTCACCCTGATCAAGCAGGCCTCGCCGGAAATCCATCCGGCGCTCAGGCCGCTGCTCGACAAGGTTGCCTGACGTGCTGAGGGTTAAACCGCTGATCTCAGGGCATTATTTCCCCAGGTGTCAGATGCCGCCATACCAGTCGTAGCCATTGTCTTCCCAATAGCCGCCGCGACCGCCGCCGATACTGGCGAAGCCGTCGACCAACTCGATCTTGTAGAGATATTTCGGCATCTTGTAGCCGAGCTGCCGCTCGACACGGACGCGCAGCGGCGCGCCGTTCTCAACCGGCAGCGGCTTGCCGTTCACGCCATAGGCAAGGATCGTCTGCGGGTGACGGGCATCGATCAGGTCGATCGAGCCGTAATATTTGATGTCGCCCGACAGGCTGCGGTCGATCGTGTCGAGGCAATGGAACATTGCGTAGCGCGCCTGCGGCTTGACCACCGCCTGGTCCAGCACCAGCGACAGCGGCGTGCCGGTCCATTTGGCGATGCAACTCCAGCCTTCGACGCAGTCATGGCGGGTGATCTGGGTGCGGCTCGGCATGTTCTGAAGCTGCTCACGGCTGAGCGACAGCGGCTTTTCGACCAGGCCTGAAACTTCCAGCCGCCAGTCGGCGAAGTTGTTGGCAAGCAGACCCTTGTAGACATCGTCGTCCGGCGCAGTCACACCATTCGGCCGCTGCGGCTGGCGGATGTCGGCCTCGGTGAATTCCGGCGCCAGCGCGTCGCGTCCCGCGAGCAGGCGCTGTGCCCGGTATGTCAGGTCATTGGCGTTTTCGAGAAAACTGCGCAAGCCACTGCCAACGCTTAGCTGGCTGTCGAAGGCGTCGCAGCCCGACAGCATGATACCGGAGGCACCGAGACTGGCACCCGTCAGGAATTTGCGGCGGCTTATCTCAAACTTCGCCATGTCACGCACTCCTCTCGGTTGTCTTGTCGTCCTGTGCGGATGGGTCGGTGCGGTACCAGCCGGTGATGATCGAACGCAGTTCGTTTATCGGGCCGGCGGCCAGGATCATCAGGATATGGACGACGAAGAAAACGACCAGCAGCACCATGACGGTAAAATGGATGGTGCGTGCCGTCTGCCGTCCGCCGAGCAGATCGTTGAGGAACGGCAGCACCGAATTCATGCTGGGAGACATGGCCAGGCCGGTGATGATCATCAGCGGCAGGAGCACGAACAGCACGCCGCCATAAGCCATCTTCTGCAACGTGTTGTATTCACGGGTATGATGGAATTTCAGCTTCGCGTGGTCGACGATGTCCCGCGGCAGGCGCTTGAGGTCATCGAGGCCTGGCGCGAGATCGCGGCGCAAATGGCCGTTCACAGTGCTGGCGACGAGCCAGACGATCAAGGTCGTGGTCAGTATCCAGGCGAAGAAGAAGTGGATGACGCGGGCGGTGCCGAGGTCATAGTAAGACGGTATGGTCGCCCAGGATGGAAAGGCGCGGGACGTCTCCTGGCCTGCCGGACCCGACCAGCCAAGTACGCCTGTGGTGTCGAAGCGACGCCCAAGGATCTCGGTGTAGCCGCGCGGACCGGCGTTGGTATTTTCCGCGCCAATGGCGAAGATGGTGTTGTTGTAGCCAAAACCCGACTGCTTGCCGATGTAGAGCTGCGGACGGGCATTGAAGATCTGCAAGCCTGACAGCAGCATGAAGAACAGCGAGATGGCCCAGAGCCAATGTGTCAGCCGCGTCCAGCGCGACTGACGGTAGATCAGCGTTTTGTCGCTCGAAGCGGAAATGTCCGGTTCGGTGGTGGATTGGCTTCTGGCAATCGTTTCCATCTTGTCTCGTCTCCCGGCCTCGCGGCGTGGCCAGCGCGCCTATTGTCCTCCTGATACGTCGTCAGCCACAGCGATGTTTCATCCGATCACGGATTTATTACGACTAGCGTAGATTGATGGCGAGATTGACGGCGGCGGCGACGATGACCGTATTGAAGAAGAACGAAAGGATCGAATGGATAAGCACGACACGTCGCATATGCGAGGTCGTGACGTTGGTGTCGGCGGTTTGTGCGGTCATGCCAATGACCGCCGAGAAGTAGAGGAAATCCCAACCTTCCGGCCGTTTGCCGCCCGGAAACAGCAGCCCGCCGACCGGCATCTTCTTCTTGGTCTCGGCATCGACCGCATCGCCGTCCATCCAGTAGACATGGGCATAATGGAGCGCCGCCATGGCATGGATCGTGAACCAGCCAAGCGGGATCGACAGCAGCGCGAAGATCAATTCGATAGGGTGGGTGCTGTCTTTCTCATTGATCAGCTGAAACAACGAGAAGGTGGCAACGCCGACGACGACCAAAGTCACCGCGAAGATGACCAGCATCGGCTGGTCAGTGGCGCGCGCATTCTTGCTCAGATACCTGCCGGTGAATTTCGGCATCTGGGTGACGACAAGAATGACGTAGGTAGCAAAGAATGCGTTGGCGCCGATCGAATAGGCGAGCGAGGCATGCAGCAGCAACGCCACGGCAAGCGCCACAACGCCGAAGCAGGCCGACACCGCAAACAGCATGTGGCGCTGCAAGGGAGGCTTCATCGGGGTTTCGGCAGCCATGGCGGTTCCAACCTTGATGGCGTTCGGTTTCTACTGCGGTGTGGCGGATTTGAGCGCCCGTCGCAAGATGCGGTCGAGTTCGCCGAGAAACCGCGAACGGTCCTGCGGCGCGAAGCTGGCGTTGTAGCCCTTGCTTTCGCCAGTCTCGCGCAAATGCTGTTTCAGGTCGCGCATCGCCACCGCCATGCCGATCGTTTCCGGCGTGAACGGACGTCCGGTCGGCCCAAGCACGTGCGCGCCAAGGGCAACCGCACGAGCGGCGAGCGGAATGTCTGCGGTGATCACGATGTCGTTGGATTTCGCGTTGTCGACGATCCAGTCGTCGGCGGCATCGGCGCCCTTTGAGACAACGACATTGCGGATCATCGGATCGCGCGACGGCCGCAGGCCACCATTGGAGACGTAGGTGACGACGACGCCATGGCGCTCGGCGACCTTTTCGACCTCGGCCTTGACCGGGCAGGCGTCTGCATCGACGTAAATGGCAGGTGCCGGCATTGTCTCTCCAAAATGGACAGGGGCCGGAAACGTGTCCGGCCCCGACCCTGAAATCTTACAGCTGTCAGGCCAGCAAGGCCCCGGACTTCTTGGCGGTCCAGGTGGCGATATAGTCCATCAGGCCGGGATTGAGGCAGTCATAGGGTTCCAGCCCGATCCCCTTCAACTGGGCACGAATGCCCTCCATTCGCTTCGGATCGACACCCGATTCGATGATCGACGAGACGAAAGCGGTGAAGCCCGGAGGTGACCAGCCATCCTCGACGAAACGCTCGGGGTGGATGAAGGACAGGCCCTTGAACGCGTGGTCGCGCTCGACCGGTCCGTGCATGTGCACACCGCAGCCGGTGCAGGCATGACGCTGGATCAGCGCTGATGGGTCGACCACCTTGAGCTTGTCGCCGTTCTCGGTCACGGTGACGTCGCCCGTCCCTGCCACGGCAACGACCGAGAACAGGGCGCCTTCCGGCTTCCAGCATTTGGTGCAGCCGCAGGCGTGGTTGTGGGCGATCTGGCCCTTGACCTTGACCTTGACCGGCCTGCTGGTGCAGGCGCAGACCAGCGTGCCGCCGGCAAAGCTTGCGCTTTCCCTGGGCAAGCCATTGTCGATTTTCGGATGCAGTTTCTCCGCCATGTTTTTCTCCTCCCAGTTGTGAACCACAGAGGTCGCAGGCCGGTTGGTCGGCGGCTTGTGGTCTTCTTCAGTAAACGACGACGCTTCGGATCGACTTGCCCTCATGCATGAGGTCGAAGCCCTTGTTGATGTCCTCGAGCTTCAGCGTGTGGGTGATCATCGGGTCGATCTGGATCTTGCCGTCCATGTACCAGTCGACGATCCTCGGCACGTCGGTGCGGCCGCGCGCGCCGCCAAAGGCGGTGCCCATCCAGGTGCGTCCGGTGACCAGCTGGAACGGCCGCGTCGAAATCTCCTGGCCGGCGCCGGCAACGCCGATGACGACGGACTTGCCCCAGCCGCGATGCGAGGCTTCGAGCGCCTGGCGCATCACCTTGGTGTTGCCGGTGCAGTCGAACGTGTAGTCGGCGCCGCCGATCT
Source organism: Mesorhizobium sp. M0047 (assembly GCF_040323315.1). Lineage (NCBI taxonomy): Bacteria > Pseudomonadati > Pseudomonadota > Alphaproteobacteria > Hyphomicrobiales > Phyllobacteriaceae > Mesorhizobium > Mesorhizobium sp. M0047. The sequence continues at coordinate 47,118 of NZ_JAMYUW010000039.1, forward strand.
GGTCGGCGCCGCGCTTGGTCATGTTGACGAGGTGGGGCACGACATCGCCGTCGATCTCCTTCGGATTGACGAAATGCGTCATGCCGAATTTCTCGCCCCACGCCTTCTTGTCGTTGTTCAAATCGACGCCGATGATCATGTCGGCGCCGGCGAGCTTCAGGCCCTGGATGACGTTCAGGCCAATGCCTCCGAGGCCGAAGACGACGGCGGTCGCGCCGATCTCGACCTTGGCCGTGTTGATGACAGCACCAATGCCGGTGGTGACGCCACAGCCGATGTAGCAGATCTTGTCGAAGGGGGCGTCCGGGTTGACCTTGGCCAGCGCGATCTCGGGCAGCACAGTGAAATTCGAGAAGGTCGAGCAGCCCATATAGTGGAAGATCTTGTCCTTGCCGATCGAGAAGCGCGACGAACCATCGGGCATCAGCCCTTGGCCCTGCGTGGCGCGGATCGCCGTGCATAGATTGGTCTTGCGCGACAGGCAGGACGGGCACTGCCGGCATTCGGGCGTGTAGAGCGGGATGACGTGATCGCCCTTCTTGACCGAGGTGACGCCCTTGCCAACATCGACGACGACGCCGGCGCCCTCGTGGCCGAGGATGGCCGGGAACAGGCCTTCGGGATCGGCGCCGGAAAGCGTGAACTCATCGGTGTGGCAGATGCCGGTCGCCTTGATCTCGACCAGCACCTCGCCCTCGCGCGGACCATCGAGGTCGACCTCCATGATCTCCAGCGGCTTTCCGGCGGCGACAGCGACTGCGGCGCGGGTTTTCATCAGGCGTCCTCCAATACGAATTTTTTTCCAAGGTTTCAGGTTTTATCGACGCGATCAACTGGAAGCTGATGCCAGGACTGGGCCACAGCGCTGAATTGGAATCGCAAATCGATTGAAAGGCAGCGATTTGCATGGTCGGCTTGACCCTGCAAGCACAGGCCATAAAAGGAACAGCCGACCGAGGGATGACATTCCGCATGTTCACCAAAATCCTGATCGCCAATCGCGGCGAGATCGCCTGCCGCGTCATCAGGACGGCGCGCAAGATGGGCATCGCCACGGTTGCCGTCTATTCCGATGCCGATCGCGATGCCGTGCATGTCGAAATGGCCGACGAGGCGGTGCATATCGGACCTTCGCCCGCGGCGCAGAGTTATCTCGTCCCCGAAAAGATCATCGCCGCCTGCAAGGAGACGGGCGCCCAGGCCGTGCACCCCGGCTACGGGTTCCTGTCCGAGCGGGCGGCCTTCTGCGAGGCGCTGGAAGCGGAAGGGATCATTTTCATCGGCCCGAAGCCCAAAGCGATCAAGGCGATGGGCGACAAGATCGAATCTAAGAAGTTCGCCAACGCCGCCAAGGTTTCCACTGTGCCCGGCTGGCTCGGCGTCATCGAAAATGCCGACCATGCCGAAAGGATCGCCGGCGAGATCGGCTATCCCGTGATGATCAAGGCCTCGGCAGGTGGCGGCGGCAAGGGCATGCGCATCGCCTGGAGCCAGGCGGAAGTGCGCGACGGCTTCGATCGTGCGCGCTCGGAAGCCAAGGGCTCGTTTGGCGACGACCGCGTCTTCATCGAGAAATTCATCGTTGATCCACGCCATATCGAAATCCAGGTGCTGGCCGACGCGCATGGTAACGCGCTCTATCTCGGCGAGCGCGAATGCTCGATCCAGCGCCGCAACCAGAAGGTCGCCGAAGAGGCGCCGTCGCCGTTCCTTGATGCCAATACGCGCAAGGCCATGGGCGAGCAGTCGGTGGCGCTGGCCAGGGCAGTCGACTACCAGAGCGCCGGCACGGTCGAGTTCATCGTCGACAAGGACAAGAACTTCTATTTCCTTGAAATGAATACACGATTGCAGGTCGAGCATCCGGTGACCGAGCTGATCACCGGCATCGATCTGGTCGAGCAGATGATCCGCGTTGCCGCCGGCGAAAAGCTTGGCCTGAAGCAAGGCGATATCAAGCTGAACGGCTGGGCGATGGAAAGCCGGCTTTATGCCGAGGACCCGTACCGCAATTTCCTGCCCTCGATCGGCCGGCTGACGCGCTATCGGCCGCCGGAGGAAGGACAATTCGGCGATGTCGTCATCCGCAACGACACCGGCGTCACCGAAGGCTCGGAAATCTCGATGTTCTACGATCCAATGCTCGCCAAGCTGTGCACCTGGGCGCCCACGCGGCTCGCCGCTATCGATGCAATGTCGGAAGCGCTCGACAGCTTTGTCGTCGACGGCATCGAGCACAACATTCCGTTTCTTGCCGCCTTGATGCAGCATCCGCGCTGGCGGCAAGGGCTGATATCGACCGCTTTCATATCGGAGGAATATCCCGACGGTTTTGCGCCCGTCGTGCCGAACGACGACGAGAAAGCCGTGCTGGCGTCGATTGCGACCGCGGTTGAACTGCTGCGCCGCGACCGGCTCGACCGGCTTGGCGGGCGACTGGCGCCGCATTCGGGAGCGCTGAAGCGCGACTGGGTGGTGAAGGTCGGCGACGACTATCTGTCGGCGTCGATCGTCGAGGGCATAATTTCCATTCCGATGGAAGTCGATCTGGCGATCGAGGGCGGCAAGCCGTTGACCGTCGCATCCGACTGGCGGCCGGGCGACCTGATCTGGCGCGGCACGGTCGGTAAGCGCAAGGTTACTGCCCAGATCAGGCCTGTTGCCAACGGCTTTCGCATTGCCTGGAAGGGCATGTCGGTGACCGCGCGCGCCATGCTGCCGCGCATCGCCGAGCTTGAAAGGCTGATGCCGGAAAAAATGGCGCCGGACACGTCGAAGATGCTGCTTTGCCCGATGCCTGGCCTTGTCGTGTCGATTGCCGTTGCCGAGGGCCAGGAGGTCAAGGCCGGCGAGACGCTGGCGGTGGTCGAGGCGATGAAGATGGAAAACGTGCTGCGTGCCGAACGCGACCTTGTCGTGTCGAAACTCAACGCCAGGCCGGGCGACAGCCTGGCGGTGGACGCGGTGATCATGGAGTTTGCGTAAGACTAGCCGGGCAGGCAGCCGGTGATCAGCAGTGGTTTGTGCTGGACTGGCAGCGCGCGGTCCCGGACAATACATCTCCATCGACTCAAGGACCTTCACGCAGCACCATGGCCGACGAAAAACTTCCCCGCGATCCCCTGAAGCGCGAAGCAGCGATTGCGGCGGCGCGGCCGGAGGCGCCCGCACGGCCCTTTGTCCATCTGCGTGTGCATTCGGCCTATTCGCTGCTGGAGGGCGCCTTACAGATCGGCACGGTGGTGGCTCACGCGGTCAAGGACGGAGCACCCGCCATTGCCGTAACCGACACCAACAATCTGTTCGGCGCGCTGGAATTCGCGCAGAAGGCAGTGAAGGACGGTATCCAGCCGATCATCGGCTGCCAGGCTGCGCTCGCATTTTCCGGCGAAAGCAATGATGGCCAGCGCGACCGCAGGCGGCAAGGGCCGGACATGCGGCCGGTCGTCCTGCTTGCCGCGACCGAGGCCGGCTATTCCAATCTGGTCAGGCTGGTCAGCCGCGTCTACCTCGAAACGCCGCCGGGCGAGGCGGTGCACCTGACCACTGAAATGATGCAAGGCTATTGTGACGGGTTGATCTGCCTCAGTGGCGGGCCGCGCGGACCGATCGGCACTGCGCTCAAGGAAGATCGCCGCGATCTGGCCGAAACACGGCTCTTGACCCTCAAGTCGATGTTCGGCGACCGGCTCTATGTCGAACTGGACCGGGTTTCGGGTTATGATCGGACGATCGAGAAATCCTCGATCGATCTTGCCTATGCCCATGAATTGCCGCTGGTCGCCACCAACGAGGCGTTCTTCTTGGCGCGCGACGATTATGACGCCCATGATGCGCTGATCGCCATCGCCGAGGGCTCTGTCGTCGCTGTCGACAATCGCCGCCGCCTGTCGCCGGACAATTTCCTGCGCAGCCAGGCCGATATGGCGCGGCTGTTCGCCGATCTGCCGGAAGCGATCGACAACACCGTCGAGATCGCACTGCGCTGCTCCTACTATCCCAGGAATCGCAACCCGATCCTGCCGCGCTTCACCGGCGGCGATGTCGCCGACAACGATGCCGCCTTGCAGGCGGAAGCCGACGAATTGGCCCGCCAGGCGCATGAGGGGCTTGAGGCGCGGCTGGCCGCGCATGGCCCGACTGCCGGCTACACCGTAGAGCAATATCGCGAGCGGTTGAATTTCGAGCTCGGCATCATCACCAAGATGAAGTTTCCGGGGTATTTCCTGATCGTTGCCGACTTCATCAAATGGGCGAAGGCGCAGGGCATTCCGGTCGGGCCGGGACGCGGTTCGGGCGCAGGCTCGCTGGTCGCCTATTCGACGACCATCACCGACATCGACCCGTTGCGCTTTTCCCTGCTGTTCGAACGCTTCCTCAACCCCGACCGCGTGTCGATGCCCGACTTCGACATCGACTTCTGCCAGGATCGCCGCGAGGAAGTCATCCGTTACGTCCAGCAGAAATACGGCCGCGACCAGGTCGGCCAGATCATCACCTTCGGTACGCTGCAGGCACGCGCCGTGCTGCGCGACGTCGGTCGCGTGCTGCAGATGCCCTATGGCCAGGTCGACAAGCTCTCGAAGATGGTGCCGCAGAATCCGGCCAATCCGGTCAAGCTCGCCGATGCCATCGCCAATGAGCCGCGCTTTGCCGAAGAGGCCGAAAGGGAGCCGATCGTCCAGACGCTGCTCGACATGGCGCAGAAGCTGGAGGGCCTCTACCGTCACGCCTCGACCCACGCAGCCGGCATCGTCATCGGCGACCGGCCGCTGTCGGAACTGGTGCCGATGTACCGCGATCCGCGCTCGGACATGCCGGTTACCCAGTTCAACATGAAATATGTCGAGCAGGCCGGGCTGGTGAAATTCGACTTCCTCGGCCTGAAAACACTGACCGTACTCGAAACGGCAGTGAAATTGATCCGCCGGCGCGGCATCGAGATCGACCTGGCGACGATCCCGCTCGATGATCCCGAGACCTACGCCATGCTGTCGCGAGGCGAAGTGGTCGGCGTGTTCCAGGTGGAAAGTGCCGGTATGCGCAAGGCGCTGATCGGTATGCGGCCCGACTGCATCGAGGACATCATCGCGCTGGTGGCGCTGTACCGGCCGGGACCGATGGAGAACATCCCGACCTACAATGCCAGAAAGCATGGCGAGGAGGAGATGGCGTCGATCCATCCCAAGATCGACCATCTGGTGAAAGAGACGCAAGGCGTCATCGTCTACCAGGAACAGGTGATGCAGATCGCGCAGGAGCTTGCCGGCTATTCGCTCGGCGAAGCCGATTTGCTGCGCCGCGCCATGGGCAAGAAGATCCGCGCCGAGATGGACAAGCAGCGCGAACGCTTCGTTTCGGGCGCGGTCGAGCGCGGCGTCGGCAAGCCGCAAGCCGACTTCATTTTCGACCTGCTGGCCAAGTTCGCCGACTATGGTTTCAACAAATCGCACGCCGCCGCCTATGCGGTGGTGTCGTACCAGACCGCCTACCTCAAGGCGCATTATCCGGTCGAGTTCCTGGCGGCGTCGATGACGCTCGACATGGGCAACACCGACAAGCTCGCCGATTTCCGCCAGGATGCGCTGCGCCTCGGCATCGAGGTTCTGGCGCCGTCGGTAATATCGAGCTTTCGTCCCTTCGAGGTCGGCGAAAACCGCATCTTCTATTCGCTGGCCGCACTCAAGGGCGTCGGCGACGCGGCGGTGGAGCACATCGTTGCCCAGCGTGGCGAAAAGCCGTTCAAGAATCTCGCCGATTTCTGCGAGCGGGTCGATCCCAAGATCGTCGGCAAGCGCGTCTTCGAAAGCCTGATCATGGCCGGCGCGCTCGACTGCTTCGGCCATGATCGCGCCTCGATGATGGCAGGCGTGGAACGCATGATGGGGCTGGCATCGCTGGCGCAGCAGAACGCGGTTTCCGGTCAGCACGACATTTTCGGCGCCTCGCTCGGCGCCCAGTCGCAGGCACTCAATCTGCCGACGACGGAACCGTGGCTTGCCGCCGACCGGCTGCACCGCGAATTCCAGGTGGTCGGCTTCTATCTCTCGGCGCACCCGCTCGACGAATACAAGGCGGCCCTGCAGAAGATGCGGGTGCAGACGTGGGCCGAGTTTTCGGCGGCCGTCAAGCGTGGTGCCGCCGCCGGCCGCCTGGCTGGCACGGTGACGTCCAAGCAGGAGCGCAAGACGCGCACCGGCAACAAGATGGGCGTCATCGCCTTTTCCGATACATCCGGCCAGTACGAAGCCGTGCTATTTTCGGAAGGACTGGCGCAGTATCGCGACCTGCTCGAGGCCGGCCGCTCCGTCGTCATCACCGTTGCGGCCGAGGACAGGCCGGAAGGCGTCAATTTGCGCATCAACTCGGTGCAATCGCTGGAGGACGAGGCAAGCCGCGTCCAAAAGGCACTGCGCATCTTCGTGCGCAACGCCGCGCCGATCAACACGCTCGCCGGCCAACTGACCGTCAAGGGCGAGGGCCAAGTCAGCTTCGTGCTGATCAAGGAAGAAGGCGAGGGGGAAATCGAGATCGAGTTGCCGAACCGCTACCGGATCTCGCCACAGATCGCCTCGGCGATGCGGGCTGTTCCGGGCGTGGTCGAAGTGGAGCTGGTGTGATCACGGCATATCGCTGTAATGCCGGCGGCACCTCCTCAAGATATCCGATGACGGCAATTGGCGGCGGGACCATCCCGCCGCAGTCCAATTCGCTCAGAACTGCGGACTGCCTATCTGACTGTAGCTGATACCGTCGAAAATGATGTCCGACGGGCCGGGAGCCGCCATCTTGCGCTTGTGGCCATCGCGGCAGTCGAACACCGGCCACTCCGTCTGTTGGCAATAGACCTCCTGGCACATTCGGCTAAGGCAATCGCCCTGCGTAAGCAGGAACAGCCTATCGCCGATGCGCCGAACCGTGCTTCCATCGTCTGAACGCCAAGCCCAGGGGATGCGCATCGAGGAAACGAAATCGCCGATAAGACCATTCTGCAAATGCGTGCTCAGGCTTGTTCGATAATGCAGCATGGACGCGGAATAGTCGGCTACGATCTTCGGACCAAAGGCAGAAGCGGTAAGATTGTCCGGCACGTCAAGATGCGTTGCCGCTTCGGCTTGCGCCTTGCTGGTGGCCAGCACCGTCGACACCAATAAAATAGCGACGATCACGACACGCATCGTTGCACGATCTCACGCTGGCACTTTCTTGCTCTTCGTCTCCGGACCATCTCACCCCGCCGCTGCGGCGGCAAGGCGACAATCTCAGGTCAGCGCATAAATTTGCGCAGCCAAGATCTTCACCGGAGGCGTCACCAGGCCAGACCAATGCATCGGGCTAAGACGCGGCGATGTCCGCCGGCTGCGGCGCTTTTCGCTGAAGATTGAGCAGATTGCCCATCAGGATCAACAACGCGCCGCCGGCGGTGAAGGCGTCGATCTGCTCGCTATAGAGCAGCCAGCCGATCAGCGCCGATAGTGGCACGCGCAGGAAATCCATCGGCGAGATGACTGTCGCATCGGCATAGCCAAGTGCGCGCGCCATGCAAAAATGCGACGACATGCCGGTGAAGGCGATCAGCACGATCCATGGCCACAGCTCCGGCGGCGGATTGCGCCAGTCATAGAGTGCCGGAACCAGACCGACCACCGACTGGATGATCAGCATCCAGAAGATGATGCGCACGACGCTGTCCGTTCGCGTCAGCGATTTGACCGTGACCACGGAGATACCGAAGCAGACCGCGGCACCGAGCACGACGAGATGTCCCGGATCGACCCAGCCGACACCGGGGCGCACAATGATCATGACGCCGACCAGCCCCAGCACGATCGCCGCAAGTTTTGGCCGCGAGAGCCTTTCGCCGAGAAAAGCCACCGCCAGGATTGCCGTCCAGATCGGTGTGGTGAATTCGATCGAGATCAACACGGCCAGCGGGATCAGCGTCAGCGCGTAGAGCCAGGCCGCCTGGCCGGTATAGTGGATGACATTGCGGGCGAGGTGGGCGACGGGGCGTTGCGTGCGCATGGCTGGAAAGCCGCCGCTCATCATCACCAGCGGCAGAAGTATGAAAAAGCCGATCACCGAGCGCAGTTCCAGCACCTGGAAGACGTTGAGCTCGGCCGTCGTGGCGCGGCCGGCGACCGACATCGCCAGGAACGAGGCGATCGATAACGCCATCCAGAACGCGGCCTTTGAAATCGAAGGGGTAGGTACCATGCGGGCTGTGTCGCAGGCCGCAGCTTTTGCCGCAATCACTAGTCGCTGCATTCTTCTGGGCCAGTCGCAACGGACGGATGTTGTCAGACAGGCGGAACCTGAAACGGCAAGGGGCGTTGAGCCCGGGTAGCCGACCGTGCCTGTGTCGTGAACTGTCCCACTTTTGCGAGATCGACAAGGAGAGTTCGATGAGATTATTCGCGCAATTCGGCCTTGCTGGATGTCTGTTGGTTGCGGCAGGCGCCGCGCATGCCGACGAGACCAGATTTCTCCAGTCGTTCAATGGCGATTTTACCGGCAAGGGTATCGTCAAGGTGACCACAGACACGCCAACGGTCAATGTGTCCTGTAACTTCAAGTCGAACGCGACGTCGACCTCGTTGTCGCTCGACGGCAATTGCCGCGGACTGATTGTGGTGACGCGCGCCATCAGCGCGGACCTGAAAGCCAGTGGTGCCAAGTATAGCGGCACCTATGTCGGTTCTCGTACCGGGCCGGCGCAACTCAACGGCAGCCGCTCCGGCAACGCGATCAATCTCGGCATCCGCTGGGCCAAGGAGGTCAATGGTGACCGAAGGGCACAGATGACGGTGGAGAAACGCGGCGAGAACGGCATGCGGCTGACTGTCATCGACACCGATCCGAAAACCGGCAAGAGCGTAGTGACAAGCAGGATAGACCTGCAGCGCAGTTGAATTTCAACACGGCGATATGCAGCGTCACTCCTCAAGGGGCTCAGGCGGGTGGGCATCGCGGCCTTTACCGAATGTGTAGCCGGTTTCCACTGCCTTGCGGCCGAACTTGTCGCGCAGGGCGTCGATGGCGCCTTCGGCCATGGCACGCTTGCGCGACCGGACATCGACCAGATCGGGCGGGTCGGCCTTGTCGTCGTCCGAGAGGTCGCTGACGCCTATCCCGAGCAGCCGGTATTTCGTGCCATCGGTTTCCTTTCGCAGAAGCTCTACCCCGGTTTGAAAGATGCGATCGGCGAGCCGGGTCGGGTCGCCGAGCTGGCGGTTGCGCGTGCGCAGCTTGAAATCCTGGGTTTTCAGCTTCAGCACCACGGTGCGCCCGGCAATGCCGGATTTCTTCAGCCGTGCCGAAACCTTTTCCGAAAGCCCTCTCAGCACCGCGACCAGCTCTTCCAGCGACGCGATGTCGGTGTCGAAGGTGGTTTCGGCCGATACGCTCTTGGCATCCTGATCCGGATCGACGCGGCGGACGTCCTCGCCACGCGAAAGCCGGTAGAGCCGGTCGCCCATGGTGCCGTAACGCCGCATCAGGTCGCCACGATCCATTTTCTGAAGCTGGCCGATGGTGCGGATGCCGTCGCGCTCCAGCGTGGCGTTGAACGCCTTGCCGACGCCCCAGATCATGGTGACCGGCTGCACCGCCAGGAAGCCGACCGCCTCGGCCTCGCCGATGACCGAGAAGCCGCGCGGCTTGCGGAGGTCGGACGCTATCTTGGCGAGAAACTTGCAATAGGACAGGCCGGCCGAAACGGTGATGCCGACCTCCTTCTCGACTGCGAGCGCAAAGCGCGCCAAGACCACTGCCGGTGGCAGGCCGTGCAGCCGCTCGGTGCCGGCGAGGTCGAGAAACGCCTCGTCGATCGACAGCGGCTCGACCAGCGGCGTCAGCGCCTGCATCATGGCGCGCACCTCGCGGCCGACGCGCACGTATTTTTCCATGTTGGGGCTGATGACGACCGCCTCGGGGCAGGCTTCGAGTGCCTTGAACATCGGCATTGCCGAGCGCACGCCCTGGATACGGGCGATGTAGCATGCGGTGGACACGACGCCGCGCTTGCCGCCGCCGATGATCAGCGGCTTGTCCTTGAGCGCCGGATTGTCACGCTTTTCGATCGCAGCATAAAAAGCATCGCAATCGATATGGGCCAGATGCAGCCGGTAAAGCTCGGGATGTCGCGCGAGCCTGGGACTGCCACAGCGCTCGCAACGGCGCGCCTCGCTGCGCTGAAATGTCAGGCAGTCGCGGCAAAAACCGTGGTCGGGATTGTTGACAGGAGCCGCCATTTGTGGGAACATACAGAGAACAAACGCAATATTACGACAGCGCAAGACCAGCGACAAGGGTGGTCTGGGGAGAACGCATGAGCACGACCATAGCGCCGTTGACGCCCGCGCTATGGGCGGATTTCGAGGACCTCTTCGGCAAGCAGGGTGCCTGCTACGGTTGCTGGTGCACGCATTTCCGCATGGCGCCGGCGGTGCGCCGCGAAAGCAGCCGGGAGCGCAACAAGGATCACATCAAGGCGCGCATCGAAGCCGGCCCGCCGCCGGGTCTGCTGGCATTCGAGGATGGTCAGGCGGTTGGCTGGATGCAGATCGGACCGCGCGCCGACGTGCCCGAATGGAACAATCAGGGCAGGGGGTCGGCGCCGATCGATCCCGCCGACGCCATGGATCCGGCCGTGTGGGCCATCTCCTGCTTCTTCATCCGCAGCAAGGCGCGCGGCAGGGGTATGACGCATCGCCTGGTCGAAGGCGGCATTGATTTCGCCCGCCGGAATGGCGCCCGGCTGGTCGAGGCCTGCCCGATGGACCTGTCTCGCGATTCGCGTTCGATTGGCCTGTTCGTCGGCTCGTCGCGGGTGTTCGAGAAGGCCGGCTTCGAAAGGCTTGTGGAACGTAAGGTGGGCCGGCCATTGATGCGGCTCGTGCTTTGATCGAGGCATTCTGCTTGGCAGCGTTGTTGTTGATCCCGCCTTGCGGTCGTGACGGTAATTTCATACCAGACGAATAAAGCGTTCCTTCTAAAGCGCATGCGCTTTAGGTTGTTTGTTTGATGCATGTCATTCTCCCGAAACCGGGGCCCACTTATGGGTGACATGCATTACGCCAAAACGGAGAATTCACGTGAACCGTGCCCTGCCATTCGTGTTCCTTCTTGCGTTGAGTGCGCCTGCTTTCGGTCAGACCGTCGACAGTCAGGGTGCGAAGCAATTGTCCGGCGACTTGTCCCGGTATGTCGGCAAGCAGGCGATCGACAAGGGCATTGTGAAGGTTTCGCTCGAAGGCGATGCCTACAAGATCCTGTTTGATTTCAAGGCACTTGCCGCATCGTTTCCGGACCAGAAGCTGGTGAAATTCGACTTCGCGCCCTATGCGCTCATGGTCAAGCCGCGCAGCGATGGGTCCTGGGATGTCTCGATGGACTTTTCGCAAAACGCTTCCTTCGAGTTCAACGGGCCCGAGGGGCTGCAAAGCACACAGCTTTCCATCAAGGACGGCAAGGGGACGGGCGTCTACGATCCCAATCTGGCGGCTTTTACCAGCGGCACCAGCTCCATCGCCGGCATGACGATGGCATCGAAGGATACCAAGCAGCACATCGAAGCCAGCACCGGCGCCGGCACCGCGACTATTGCCGCGAGCAAGTCCGCGACCGGCGGCATCGATTTCACAAGCTCGCAAAAGGTGTCGAGTTTTGTCGAGGCGCTCAATTTCGACGATCCCGAGAGCGGGCTGAAATTCCCGGTCACCCTCAGGTCGCCGGAACTGTCGGTCGAAGCCAGCGGCAAGGGTGTGCGGACAAAGCCGCTGCTTGATCTCCTGGCATTTGCCGTGGCCAATGAGAACGAGGCAACGCTGAAGGCCAACCAGGCGCAACTCAAATCGCTTCTGCGCGCGGCATTGCCGCTTTGGGACCGTGTGGAGGGAACCTACGGCTTCAAGGATTTCGTGGTGGAAAGCCCGGTCGGCAATTTCGGCGCCAACCAGCTCTCCACCGTGTTCGGCACCGACGGTGTCGCCCAGAGCGGCAAAATCACCTATGGCATCAAGGCATCGGGGCTAACCGTGCCGCAGCAGCTGCTGCCGAGCTGGAGCGTCGCGCTGCTGCCCACCGATATCGATCTGAACTTCGGCGGCGCCAATATCGATCTCGACAGCATGGCGAAGAAGTCAATCGAAGCCTTTGATCTTAATCGGGATCCGCCGCTGTCGCCTGAATTCGGCGAGCAGCTCAAAGCCGACTTCATGGCCAAGACGCCGAAGGTCGTGCTCGGCCACAGCACCGTGAAGAACAAAGACACTGAGATCGCGCTGGAAGGCGAGATGACGTTCCCCGGCGAAAAGCCCGAAGGAAACGTGACGGTCGATGTCACCGGCTTCGACAAGATGATCGAAGGCTTGCAGGAGGCGGCAAAGTCGGAGCCGGAGGTGGCGCAATATGTGCCGGTTGCGCTCATGGCGAAGGATTTTGGCAAGGCGCTGCCCGACGGCCGGCTGGAATGGGTCGTCAACGCCAAGGCCGATGGTTCGGTTACCGTCAACGGCGTCATGCTGAAGCCTGCCGATCCGGCGGTCGACGACAGCGTGGATGATGGTGACGGCGGGAACGATGACAGCGGAGACGACAGCGGCGGGGCAGGAGCGAAACTGAATCCATGAGGGGCCGGGGCTTTAGAGCCCCAGCGCGCTCGTGATCCTTGGGGCGGCTTCATGCCAATCCTGTACGACGATGACGTCGTCCGGGACTGGCGGCAGGAATGCGCGCAGCGAATTGTCAGCCATCAAGTGAAACAGCTCGGCATCGGCGACGGCATTCTGTACCGACGCCAGGTTGCGCGGCTGATCGTCGACGAAGACGACCGGCCGGCCCCCTTTGCCGCGAAGCTTGGCCACCGCCGGCCCCTTGGCCATTTCCGTGGTCAGAAGGGGATAGCTCACCCCGAGGGCATCGAGATGGGCGCGGCGCACGGCCCGGTGCCTATGCGGCATAGCCGTAAGCAAGATGATTTGCGCGCGGTCGCCGAGTTCTGCCAAGGCTTCCGCAGCACCTTCCGTGATACTCTGCCAGTCGGCCTGCGCGTCGAAGAAATCGCCCAGAAGTGCGGTGACTTCGGGCTGTTCGATCAGGCGGCCGCTCGCCGTTTCGGCGATGTTTCCGGTCAGCTGGAAGGAGGCCAGCGTAAGATCATAGCCGCGCGCCCTGAGAAAATTCGGAAACGGGCGGATGAATTCGAGCAAGACGTCGTCGACGTCAAGCACCAGCAGCGGGCGGTCGTCAGCTATCAGTTCCTCGATCTGACGCGCGGTTTCAGGATCATCGCTCATATGGAATGCTCGTGGTCGTCGTCACCCAGCGGCAGCGCCCGCAAGGCCTTGCCGATGGCAGCCGGCGGCGTGCCGGTTTCCTCGGCGAAGCGCATCAGCGTCGGCTCATGGGCAAGAATGAACTGCAGGACACCAGCCAGGAAGCCCGGCTCGCTGGCAGCCTGACGGATCGAATGCGCCTCGATGCCGGTGATCGCCAGAAAGCGCGGCAGCAATTCCGGATCGGAGGCGACAAAGCCCAGGGCCTTCACGGCAATGGTTTCCGCCTCTTCACGCATTGACGCTGCGTTTGCCATCATTACCTTCAGTGTGTGGAATGAGTCTCTCCCGCAGTAATGGCAAGAGTTGCTTGCGGCAAGCCATTAGAGCGTGGCGCGCCCTTGGACGCGCAGGAGACGAGGTGGAATTTGCGCTGTTTTCCAGCTGCGGATTTCCGTTTCGTCAATGATATTGCCGTAAAGTGAAGCAGGTTTTGGTGCGTCTAGACATGGCGCATGACGGCCGTCTTCGAGCGGGACGACGACCGGGACGGGATATCGATGCCGAAGAAGGTCATGATCGTCGAGGACAATGAGCTCAACATGAAGCTCTTTCGGGACCTCATCGAGGCAAGCGGTTACGAGACCGTGCGCACCCGAAACGGTCTGGAAGCGCTCGATCTGGCGCGCCAGCACCGGCCTGACCTCATCCTGATGGATATCCAGCTGCCTGAAGTGTCAGGGCTGGAAGTGACCAAATGGCTGAAGGAGGATGACCAGTTGCACGTCATCCCGGTCATCGCGGTGACCGCCTTCGCGATGAAGGGCGACGAGGAACGCATCCGCCAGGGTGGCTGCGAGGCTTATATTTCGAAGCCGATCTCGGTGCCGCGCTTTATCGAAACCATCAAATCCTATTTGGGCGATGCGTGATGTACCTTTTCAGCCGAGCCGGAGCTTTGTGAAATGACTGCACGGATCCTCGTCGTCGACGACGTCCCTGCCAATGTTCGGCTGCTGGAAGTCCGGTTGCTGGCTGAATATTTCGAGGTGCTGACCGCAACCAACGGGCCGGATGCGATTGAGACCTGCGAGAACGGCAAGGTCGATGTCGTGCTGCTCGACGTGATGATGCCGGATATGGACGGCTTCGAGGTCTGCCGGCGGCTGAAGAGCGATCCGGCGACATCGCATATTCCGGTGGTGATGATCACGGCGCTCGACCAGGTTTCAGACCGGGTGCGCGGGCTCGAAGCCGGCGCCGACGACTTCCTGACCAAGCCGGTCAACGATCTGCAACTGATGACGCGCGTCAAGAGCCTTGTCCGGCTGAAATCGCTGACCGACGAGTTGCGGCTGCGCGCCTCGACGACGCGCAACATCGGCATCGAAGAGCTTTTGAGCCGCAATTTCGCAGCCGAAGACACGATGCCGAAAGTGCTTTTGATCGACGAGCGCAAAACATCCGTCGAGCGCATCCAGAAAATGCTGCGCGACCGTGCCGACCTCGACATCTCCAGTGATCCGCATGCCGGCTTCTTCCAGGCTGCCGAGACGTCCTATGAATGCGTGATGATCTCGACGGCGTTCGCCGATTTTGATCCGCTGAGACTCTGTTCGCAATTGCGCTCGCTGGACCGCACTCGCTTCGTGCCGATCATCCTGCTGGCGGAGGAGGGCGAGGAGGAACGCATCATCCGCGGCCTCGAGCTCGGCATCAACGACTATCTGATGCGGCCGATCGACCAGCAGGAGTTGACGGCACGGCTGCGTACCCAGGTGCGCCGCAAGCGCTACAACGACCAGCTGCGCGCCAGCGTCACCCAGACCATCGAAATGGCGGTGACCGATGGGCTGACCGGGCTGCACAACCGCCGCTATCTCGACAGCCATCTGCAGACATTGTTCGATCGCGCCGTGGCGCGGCGCCGGCCGCTGTCGGTGATGATCACCGACCTCGACCGCTTCAAGGCGATCAACGACACGCACGGCCATGACGGCGGCGACGAGGTGTTGCGGGAATTTGCGCGACGGCTGCGCAAGAATGTCAGGGGTATCGACCTTGCCTGCCGCTTTGGCGGCGAGGAGTTCGTCGTGGTGATGCCGGACACCGAAGGCGCGGTGGCCGAGAAGGTGGCCGAACGCATTCGCGCCGAAATTGCCCAAGCGCCTTTTGCCATCGGCCAGGACGGCACGAAGATCGAAGTCACCGTCAGCGTCGGCGTGTCGTCGGTGCTGAAGGGGGTAGATACGGTGGCGGCGCTGATGAAGCGTGCCGACCTCGCGCTCTACGAAGCCAAGAGCGGCGGCCGCAACCGAGTCGTTGCCAAGGCGGCCTAATCGGTTCAGCCCCCAATTATCCAGTCAAGCCGACAGGGTTACCCGTTTACCTTAATCCAAGCGATTCGCGAGCCTTGGTTAAGAAACTGTTGATTTTCATAAGCTCTTGCGCAAGTGTGAAGGCCAAGACGAAGCCGGCACGAGGATAGACAACCGGCTCCGATCTCCAGGAATACCACATGATGCTCAGGTCCGCCGCATCTCCTGGGTCCGTGGGGTCGGCCGGCCGGCGCTGGCACATAGTGGCCTCCTCGTACCGCTGCCAAACGCCGTCCGGCCCCCTTCCTTCCAAAAGAACAGCGGAGCTCCGTACCAAAGACGGGGCTCTGCTTTTTTGCGTGTGAAGATCTGGATACTGTCTTGGCGCGGCGACAGCCGTTCCTTAGTCGCTGTGGATGGCGCGACAAGCTCCTTCGTGGCAACCGAACATCGGGGGAACGGCACCCCCTGGCACGACCCGCTGAAACGGATTGTCGCAACCGTCAACAGCATAAAAAAGGATGGGTGCCCTGGCAATCGATTGACAGGATCTTTCATCTATGCAGAAATTGGTTGGACCATTGGACCACTTGGAGGAAGTGTGGACCAGAACAGCCTGCCACCCATTCAGACAACGGCGCGCGATGACGCCGTGCTGAAGGCGTTGGTGGGATTTGTTCGCGCCGAGGCCTTGCAGCCCGGCGAGAGACTTCCGACCGAGCGTATCCTGGCCGAGCGGCTGAAAGTCAGCCGCAACACGGTGCGCGAGGCGCTGACTCGCTGGGAAGGGCTCGGCCTCGTCGAGCGCCGGCAAGGCAGCGGAACTTACCTCAAGGCGGCCGTCTCACCCGACATGTTGCATATGCCGCTGACGCTGGCGGGCGGCAATGACTTTACCAGCCTGATGCAGACGCTGGAGATCCGCCGCGCGCTGGAGGCAGAGGCCGCGGCCCTTTGCGCCGAACGTGCAAGCCAGACCGATATCGCCGAGATCGCGCGCAAGCTCGACATCATGGAGCAGGCGTTCCGCACGCGCGAAGGCATGTCGTCGGAAGAGGATTGGGAGTTCCACCAGGCGATCTACCGGGTCTCGGGCAATCCGCTGTTCGAGCAGATCATCGCCGCCATGCACGAATTGTTCCACCGCTTCTGGGAGCATCCGCTGGGCGTTCGTGATTTCGGCCACGCCAGCTTTCCCTATCACCGAACCATCTATGAACGCATCGCCGCCCGCGACCCGCAGGGCGCCCGCGCCGAGGCGCTCAAGCTGATCGCCACCGTCGAGGATGATTTGAAGCGCGGTGCCGCCAAACTCAAACTTTCGAGCCAGACATGAACGAGCATCCATCCGGTTTCGATCACGACTATCTTGCCGAGGCGGCGACATTGCTGGCGCATGACGAGCCGTTCCCCGGGGGTGCCGTGGTGCCGCCGATCTATCAAACCTCGCTGTTTACCTTCGCCAGCTATGCCGAGATGGCCGACACTTTTGCCGGCAAACGAAAGCAGCCGATCTATTCGCGCGGCGACAATCCGACGGTGATGGAATTCGAGGCGCGGGTGGCCGCACTCGAGGGTGCCGAGGCGGCGCGCGGCTTTTCCAGCGGCATGGCGGCGATCAGCGCCACGGTGCTTGCCTTTGTCGGTGCCGGCGAGCGCATCGTGGCGGTGCGCAATTGCTATGGCGATGCCTATCGGCTGTTCGAGCGGCTGTTGCCGCGGCTCAAAATCAAGGTCGACTACGTCGACGGTTCCGACCCCGATGCCGTCGCGGCAGCACTTCCCGGCGCCAAGCTGCTCTATCTGGAAAGCCCGACCTCGATGATGTTCGAGGTGCAGGATATCGCGCATCTGACGCGGCTGGCCAAGGAGCAAGGCATCGTCACCACGATCGACAATTCCTGGGCGACGCCGGTGTTCCAGAAGCCGATCACGCATGGCGTCGATCTGGTGCTGCACTCGGCCTCGAAGTATCTCGGCGGCCACAGCGACACCGTGGCCGGCGTGGTGGCGGGTTCCGCTGCTCATATCAGGCACATCAACGAGCAGACCTATTCCTATCTCGGCGGCAAGCTGTCGCCGTTCGAGGCATGGCTGCTGCTGCGCGGCCTGCGCACACTGCCGCTGCGCCTGCCGCACCATATGAAGAGCGGCCTGGCCATCGCCGAACGGCTGAAGGCGCATGGCAATGTCGAGCGGGTCAACCACCCCGTCTATTCGAACCATCCGGGCAAGGCGACGCTGGCAGGCTATGCCGGATTGTTCTCCTTCGAGGTGACGGACGATATCGACATTCCCGTCTTCGTAGACGCGCTGAAATATTTCCGCATTGGCGTCAGCTGGGGCGGGCATGAAAGCCTGGTCGTACCGGCCAAGGCGTCGCTGGAGCAGACGCCGGGCCTGAATTCGATGGCGCGCTTCGGCGTCAGCCCCCGAACCATCCGCTTCAATGTCGGATTGGAGAGTGTCGAGGACCTATGGGCTGACGTCGCCCAGGCCTTCGAAAAAGCCAGAAAATAACAAGCGGGTTCAAAATGGGAGTCTTGAACATGAAAAAACTGACCGTCATGCTTGCCACCGTTGCGGGGCTGGCGATTTCCGCCGGAAGCGCTATGGCCGATTCGACCCTGAAAATGGTCGAAGTCATCACCAGCCCGCCGCGCACCGAATTCCTGAAGAAGCAGATCGCCGAGTTCGAGACGGCCAATCCCGGCGTCAAGGTCGAGCTGATCTCGCTGCCCTGGGGCCAGGCCTTCGAAAAATTCCTGACCATGGTGCAGGCCGGCGATACGCCTGACATCGTCGAAATGCCGGAACGCTGGATGGGCCTCTATGCCAACAATGCCCAACTGGAGGATCTCGGGCCCTACATGGCCAAATGGGACGACGCCAAGACGCTCGGCGACCGTGCCAAGCAGTTCGGCTCGACCGTCAACAACACCCAGTACATGATCCCTTACGGCTACTATGTGAACGCGCTGTTCTGGAACAAGAAATTGTTCAAGCAGGCCGGCCTCGATGGCCCGCCGGCGACGCTCGATGATTTCATCGCCGATGCCAAGAAGATTTCCGCGATCCCGGGCAAGTACGGCTACTGCCTGCGCGGCGGGCCGGGCGCCTTCAACGGCATGCACATGTTCATGAACATCGCCGCCGGCAAGGGTGGCTACTTCAACGAGGACGGCACCTCGACGATCAACGAAGAAGGCTCGGTCAAGGGCCTGCAGATGCTGGCCGACATGTACAAGGACGGCCTGGCGCCGAAGGATTCGGTGAGCTGGGGCTTCAACGAAACGGTCACCGGCTTCTATTCCGGCACCTGCGCCATGCTCAACCAGGATCCGGACGCGCTGCTCGGCATTGCCGACAAGATGAGCGCCGACGACTTCGCCGTGGCGCCATTGCCGGTCGGGCCGAGCGGTAAGTCCTATCCGACACTCGGCTATGCCGGCTGGGCGATGTTTGCCAACTCGCAGCACAAGGACGACGCCTGGAAGCTGATGGCGACGCTTTTGTCGCCGAAGGACAATCTGGAATGGGCCAAGGAAGTCGGGGTCGTCCCGATCCACAACGGCGCCGACCAGGATCCCCATTTCAAGACCGAGCAGTTCAAGGGCTGGTTCACGGAGCTGAGCGACAGCTCCAAATATGAAATGGTGACGCCGCCGACGCATCTGGAGAATCTCGGCAACTTCGTCGACCAGGTGGCGATCAAGAACTTCCAGGAAGTGCTTCTTGGCCAGAAGACGGCCAAGGATGTCGCCGACCAATGGGCTGCCTTCCTGACCAAGGAACAGCAGGACTGGTTGGCGAAGAACAAGAAGTAAGCGCCTTTTCTTCCTTCTCCCCGTTCACGGGGAGAAGGTGGCCCGATAGGGCCGGATGAGGGGCGGCGCCATGCCTCGACAGGTTCGCGCTGCACCTCATCTGCCTGCCGGGGGGGGGGGGGGCGAGACGAGAGAGGGGAGGGCGAGCGGGGGCCCGGGCGCCCGCGGGGGGGGGGGGGAAGA